>RFGU01000060.1 GCA_003696955.1 Deltaproteobacteria bacterium
GGGGGAAGCGGTGGCACGGGCGGCACCGGGGGCGACCCGTGCAACGGACTCATTCCGGTTCGGATCCGCGATTTCCACGCCTCGCACCCGGACTTCGAATCGTACATCGGTTCGGATCCCGGCATCGTCCAACCCGATCTCGGCCCGAACAAGAAACCGGTCTACGCCGGCCAGGCGGGCAATCCGAGCACGAGCGGACAGGCGAATTTCGACCAGTGGTACAACGACGTGCCGGGCGTCAACTTTCCCATCGACGACGCCATCCAGCTCACGGAGACCATGCCCGGGCAGTGGGTGTTCGACGATCAGTCGTTCTTTCCCATCGACGGACAAGGGTTCGGCAACGAGGGGAACGTGCACAACTACCACTTCACCCTCGAGCTGCACACGACCTTCACCTACAAAGGGGGTGAGGTCTTCACGTTCCGCGGCGACGACGACGTATTCGTGTTCATGAACGGCAAGCTCGCCATCGATCTCGGGGGCGTCCATCCGCCCCAGCAGGCCACCATCGATCTCGACGCCGAGGCCGCCAACCTCGGTCTCGTGGTGGGGAACACCTACGACCTCGACCTCTTCTTCGCCGAGCGGCATACGACCCAGTCGAGCTTTCGCATCGAGACCACCATCGACTGCTTCCTGCCGCAGTAGCCGACGGCTTTGCGCCGCCCGCGAGCCCCTGTAGGGGAGCCTCCCACACGCGGCGAAGCGTCGATCCGAACCCCCAAGATCCCCATAAAGGTCCGGGGCGTCCGGCCGATGGCATGGCCCGTGAGGCGAGCGATGCAATCAATCTCGAAGACGATTCCGATGGTCCTTGCACTTGCCGGCGTGCTCGTCGGCGGGTGCGATGCGTACGACTTCCTGCCCATCACGGCCAAGGAGGCCGGGATGCCCACGGCCAAGCTCTCGGTCGCGTCCGGCACGATCGGGCTCGAGTACCTCCCCGACGGCGTCGGGGACGTGGAGATCGAGGTCTCGGACGTGTGGATCCACCGGGCGGACGACGACGCCTGGATCCCGATCCACGCCGGCAACGTGGTGATGACGCTGGCCGACGCCGGCGGGAGCGTTTCCCTGGGCACGGTCTACGTGCCCGAGGGGACGTACGACCAGGTGACCATGCAGCTCGAGTCCATGCACGTGCTCACGAACGCCACCAAGATGGGTGTGTTCGTGGAGGACCCCGAGCTGTCCTGGGGTCGGGAGTTCGAGGTCACCGACGACGGGCGGCTGCGCATCGACGTGGACGTCTCCCGGGCCCTGCGGGAAGAGGCGCCGGGGTGGGTCGGTGCGCCGGGGCTGGTGGTCGACCTCCAGCAATAGGGGCGGGCGGCACCGGGACGGGCGGGATCCGTGGAAGATCCCGCCCGTTCGTGCGTCCATCCCTCGTGATGGATCGACGACGTTCCCCCGCCGTGGTGCAACGCTCCAGCGTTGCGTGTGCCGCTCTGCTCGCAGGGTGCATCTCCATGAGTACGGGGCGGGCACCCACCGACGCCGACTTGGCCGATCGCGTGCGTGAGATGGCGCCGCGTTGGGAGCGGCTGCGAACGGTCATGGCCGAGGATGCGGACGGCTACTTCGACCCCGACGACCCGCACGCCGATCCCAAGGATGAGCTGGCCCGGCTCGCCAAGGCGTTGGGGATTCGGTGCTCCATCCGCCGGTGGCGCGATCGAGAGGGCTACGAGGTGGTCTCCGCGGCGGTGTGGTGCTCGGGCATCATGACCGGTGGGGCCATGAAGGGGGTCATCTACGCCGAGCACCCGAAGCGTGCGGATCTCGCGGAGGTTACGAGCTGCGACGGGCGCCCACCGTGGCCGGGATGCCCGGAACATGCCGATTGCGTGGTCCCCATCGAAGGGCAACCCAAGTGGTTCGTCTTCTGCAACTTCGACACCTGAGGCGTTCGGCGGCCCCTTACGCGTCGCGTCCGAGGATCGCCTGCACCTCGGCGTGGATGCGATCGACGAGGGCGTCGGAGACGACCAGGGGAAACGGCCGTCCGTGGTCGGTCGCCGGGCCGCGCAGGTGGGCCGGGAGTGCGGCGAGTCGTTCCTGGGCGCGCCGCCGGGCGGTGGCCGGGTCCTCCGTGGCGGGACCTACGGGGGATCGGCCGCGCCACAGGGGATGGTAGAGGGGGGTCCCGCCGGGCGGCGTCGTCTCGTCCTGGGTGGCGAGCAGATCGTGATCGTCGTAGCGCACGACCTGGATGCGTCCCGGGATGGAGATCTTGCCGGGGGAGAGCTTCATGGTGTCGCGGCCGTAGCCGTTGCGGACGATCTTGGCGACGGCACCGATGCCGGCGGCGGCGTCCGGCGAGCAGACGATGCGCTCGCCCACGCCGAAGGCGTCCGCCCCGGCGTCGGCGAGGGGGCCTACGCGGTATTCGTCGAGGCGATCGGATACGACGATCCGTGCGCGGCTCGCCCCGAGGTCGTCGAGGAGCTTGCGCGCACGTCGAACCGTCTCGGGGGAGACGTTCGAGTCGAGGCGGATCCCGGCGAGGCGGCCGCCCGTCGCCTCGACGGCATTTCGGATCCCCCGTTCGGTATCGTAGGTGTCCACGAGCAGGATGGCATGCTCGGGGAAGGCCTCGTAGAACCGTCGGAACGCCAGGCGTTCCGACTCGGCCGGGGGGACGCCGTCGCGTTCCTCCGATTGCACGAAGAAGTGGTCCATGGTGCCGGTGGCGGGGATCCCGTAGCGCTCGGCGGCGAGCATGTTCGAGGTCGCGTGGCAGCCCGCGATCCACGCCGCGTAACTTGCGTCCGCGGCGGCTTCGGGGTGGGTGCGTCGCTGCCCGAACTCGATGACGGGGCGACCCTTCGCGGCAAGGACGACGCGAGCCGCCTTCGAGGCCACCATCGAAAGGTGGTTGATCCGCGAAAGCCAGGGCGTCTCGACGAGCTTGCTGCGGGTCATGTCGGTGTGGACCTGCAGCAAGGGTTCGTAGAGGACGACGTGCCGGCCGAGGATCTCGAGCGGCTCGCCGCCGGTGCGATAGGCCGGACCCGCGAACGCCACCTCGCCTTCGGCCATGCCGTCGATGTCGCCCTCGAACCCGTCGAGGCCTCGAAGGCGCTCGAGCACCGCGGGCCGTGCGGCGACGGCGGGGCCGATGACGGGATCGGTTTCGATGGTGCGGATCTCGTCCGCGTCGAGCGCCATGGCCCGAGCGTGTTCGATCACCTGGCGAAGCCCGCAAAAGAGCACGAAGTTGCGGTGGGCGGGCAGCTTGCGGAAGAAGAACGCCATGTCCACGCGGTGGTCGAGCCGCCCGGCGTCCGCGTGGGCGCACAGGGTCGTCAAGTGGTAGGCGTCGATGGCGAGAGAGGACGGACGGGGGGCGCGTGTCATCGTGTCAGGTCCGAGGTGCGCACGACGTGGACTCCGGCGTCGGCGAACGCGCGATCCGTCTCCTCACGTGCGTCGGGGAAGACCGGCCGCGTGGCGTCGTCGAGCACGAACGTCTCGAATCCGGCCGCCGCGGCGTCCTCGGCCGTCCAGCGCACGCAGAAGTCCCGGGCGAGCCCACAGACGAACACGCGCCGGATGCCGCGCTCCCGCAGGTACCCCGCAAGCCCCGTCGGGGCCCGCATACCTCCAGGACCGTAGTTTTCGCGGAAGGCGCTGTACGAGTCCACCTCGGGGTCCATGCCCTTGCGGAGCACCAGCGAGACGGGTTCGGTGGGAAGGTCGACGACCAGGGCCGCCCCGGCCGTCCCTTGCACGCAGTGGTCCGGCCACAGGACCTGCGGGTGGCCGAAGCGCTCGATGATGTCGTAGGGCCGGCGCCCGGGATGGGACGAGGCGAAGGACGCATGCCCGGGCGGGTGCCAGTCCTGGGTGGCGACGACGGTCGCGAATCGCCGAAGCAGGGGCGCGACGACGGGGACGACCGCGTCGCCCTCGGGAACCGGAAGGGCGCCGCCCGGCATGAAGTCGGGTTGCAGATCCACGACGACGAGGGCGTCGGTCGGCGCGATGCGGATCTCGGTCACGGCCGCCGCATTTTCGAACGGGCGGGCTCCGGGGGCAACGCGGCTCGACGAACGCACGTACGGCCGGTGGAGCGCACGCAAGGACGCTGCGGGCCGGGACGGTGCGGCCGCTGCGGTACCGGCGCATCAATGGACCACCGTCGGCGGACGGGGGCCACGGCGTGACGGGGCGCGCCGTGGGCGGAGGGGTTGCGGCGAACCGTTCTGCGCCCCATATTGCGTGGGTCCGGCCGACCGCCGGGGCCATCTTGCAATCGAAGAGTTTGGGGGCGTACCGGTTTCGACGGGAGTGACCGAGGAGACGGTGGCGTGCCGCGGGGCCCACACCGCCGCGTCAAAAACGGAGTGGGAAAAACCAGCTGCCAACGACAGCGACTACGGCCGTATGGCCCTGGCCGCCTAAGCGCGGTCACGGATCTACGCAAGGAGCCCGAGTAGCGTAGGTCCGTCAGCACACGGGCTGGCCGCACGGGGTGCACCGACCGTGCGGTGAGACGACCGGTGCTCGGGGTGGAGATCGCCTGTCCGTGGGCGTGCCCCACCCGACATCCAAATCCACGAGACTACGCACGTAGAAGCCGCCTTCGAGGGCTTCCGGACCCGGGTTCGACTCCCGGCGCCTCCACCACGTAACTTCCCGAGATCCTGGCGCTTTTTCGTCGGGCGCCGGGAGCGATCGGGTGTTTTTCTGCGGCAATTGGCGCGCGTTTTCGCGCAATTGGGAGGGTTCGGCGTCCTCTGGGGGCGCCTTCGGCATTCCCGGCGCCGTGGTGTGCGCAGGCGGCGCGGTGGCGTCGGTGGTCGGGCGGGCGGGCGGTCCTCGGAGTGCGTAGAGGTCGAGCGCGTGGTCGGGGACGGGAAGTTCGAGCTTGGCGATCTCGCGGCAGGCGGTCGCCCAGTCGAAGGTCAGGTACTGGTCGAAGGCCGACGGGGCCGCGCGCGTAGTGTGGGTGAGGCGTTCGAGGACCTCGCGCTGGGCGCCCGAGGCGAGCGCGAGGCTGATGAACGTGCGGCGCGCGTCGTGGAACCTGCGGTGGCGCAGGCCGAGCCGTTCGAGGTCGCGTCCGAAGGCCTTGCCGATGCCGTTCTTCGTGCGGCAGAGCGCAGGTTGCAGATGGCGGCCGCGTCGGCGCGGCACCACGAAGTCTTCCGGCCGGGGCGGTCGCCCCGCGCCCTCGACGAACCCGACCTCGCGCCACCATGTGAGGATTTCGGCCAACTGGGGATGGATCGGGACGGTGCGAGCCAGATGCGTCTTCGTCGGCCGCCCGTCGTAGGTCTCGGCCACGACGATGGCCCCCAAGGGGCTGCGCGTGGTGTCGACGTGGGCGAAACGCAGCCCTGCGATCTCCCCGAGTCGCATCCCCGTCAGGAAGGCCAGGGCGTGGATCACCCGGCGATCCGGGTCGATCCGCGGGTCGTAGACGAGGGCGGCGGCCTCTTCGGCGTCGAAGATCGCCGAAGGGCGCCAGGCAGGGTCCTTGTCGGTCATGGGGCCGAGGATCTCGGCGTCGAAGCGGGGCAGGGGCCGCCGGGCGAGGCCGCGCCGTTCGGCGTAGGCGAAGAGGGCGTGGACGGCGGCGGCGACGTTGCGGATCGTCTTGGGGGCAAGGCCCGCCTCGCGCATGCGGGTCGCGATGGCCTCGAGGTCGGCGCGGCGGATCCGTCCGAGGTGCTTGCGGCCGACGACGGGCAGCACGTGGAGTTCGATGCGCCGGCGCTCCGTGGTGGCGTCCCGTAGGCCGCGACGCTCGCGGTGGTCGGCCCAGGCTTCGAACGCCTCCTGCAACCGGACGCCGCGTCGCCTCGCCGGCGCCGATCGGCGACCGCCGGCTCGTTCGGCCGGCTCGCGGACGGGGGCGCGGCGGGGCTTTCGGGTCACGGGCGCCCTCCCGTCGAGTCGTCGGCCACCGATCCCCAACGCTCGGGCGCCATCGTTGGGCCGAACGGGACGTCCGGCGGCGCCGTTACGTAGGCACCGCCCCCTGGTGCCGTTGCGGTTCGGTCCCTGCCACCGGGACAGCCTCCCGCAGCGCAGGACCCGGCAGCCGTCCCACGCACCCGGCGGCGCAGATCGGCCCTGGCCCGCCGGGGTGTCGGGAGCACGTCCGTCGTCGGTCGTACCGCGTCGTCGCGTGGTGACCGTGGCATCGTGGCACCACGGTAGCGCGTTCGCGGCGGCACGGTGGGGGCTAGCCTTCCTTGCACCATGGGGCTCGCGCGCAACGGGGCGTGCGGCCGCGAGATCGGCAGGTGGCGCCGGGACGATCCCCGGCCCCCGCGCGGAGACCAGCCGCCGTGGGGCACCTCTTCGCACGGGCACGGAAGCGGGGGCGATCGAGCCGGTGCCGAAGCACAGCACGGCCCATCGAGGCCCACGGCGTCGCGGCACGTATCCGAGGGTTCGGTGTCCCGCCCGCTGCGGGATCCGGGGGCCGCTGGCGCTACGGCCCGCCGCGCCCTGCAGGTTCGACGGTGGCTTCGTCGGAGGTCGCGTTCGTCGCCGCAAAGGGGTTCGGAAGCACCAGTTTGGAGATCTCGCGGCAGACGACCGGCCAGTCGAACGTGATGTAGGCGTCGAAGGCCGAGGGCCGCGGCCGACTGGTGTGGGTCACGCGTTCGACGACGTCACGCTGCGCCCCGCTCGACAGGGCGAGGCTGATGAAGGTGCGGCGCGCGTCGTGAAACCTGCGGTGGCGAAGGCCGAGCCGGGCGAGGTCCTTCGTGAAGGCCTTGCCGAGGCTGTTCTTGCTGTGGCTGGTTCCTGCGGGCCCGCGTCCGTAGGGCGGGCGCGGGACGACCAAGTCGTCCGGGGTCGGCGGACGACCGAAGATGCGCTCGAAGCCCGACGCGAACCACGCCTCGAGGATCTCACCCAGTTGCGGGACGATAGGCACCTTGCGGGCCGTCCGGGTCTTCGTCGGCCGCCCGTCGTAGGTCTCCACCACGTCGATGGCACCGAGCGGTTGCATGTCGAGATCGACGTTGCACCACCGCAGGCCCGCGATCTCTCCCAGCCGCATGCCCGTCAGGAAGGCCAGAACGTAGGCCACGCGCCGGTCGGGAAGGATCGACGGGTCGTGGATCAGGCGCCCCGCCTCCTCGGCCGTGAAGAACGCGTTCAGCCGCATGCACGGATCCTTGTCGACGA
>RFGU01000061.1 GCA_003696955.1 Deltaproteobacteria bacterium
CGCTCGAGGCGGCCGAGGAGAACCTCCTGCAGCTCGCGGCTGCGGCACGCAAGCAGCACGTCCACGCCGGCGCGCAGGGCACCTTCGGCCATCTCGCGGGCGGGCACCCGATCCGCGACGGCCTTCATCTCGAGATCGTCCGAGACGACGACGCCGTCGTAGCCCATCTCCTCGCGCAGGATGGCCAGGACGTCGGGCGAGAAGGTCGCCGGGCGCTTCGGGTCGACCGCCTCGAAGACGACGTGGGCGGTCATGATCGAGGCCACCTTCGCCCGGACGGCCGCACGGAAGGGCGGAAGTTCCACTGCGTCGAGGCGCGCCCGGTCGTGGCGCAACACGGGCAGGTCGAGGTGCGAGTCCACGTCCGTGTCCCCGTGGCCCGGGAAGTGCTTGGCGCACGCCGCCACCTGCTCGGCCTGCATGGCCTCGACGAAGGCGGCGCCGCACGCCGCCACGGTCTGTGGATCCCGTGCGAAGCTACGATCCCCGATCACGGGATTTTCCGGGTTCGTGTCCACGTCGACGACGGGGGCGAAGTTCCAGCCGATCCCCGCCTCGCGGCACTCGATCCCCAGGGCGCGCCCGACCCGTGCGGCCGCGTCGGCGCCACCGACCCGCGCCACGATTCGCATGGGAGGAAACTCCGTCCACGGGGCACGAAGCCGCTGCACCCGCCCGCCTTCCTGGTCGACGGCCACCAGGGGCGGCACGTCCGGGGGGGCCGCGCGATGGATCTGCTCGACGAGCGCCCGCGTTTCCTCCACCGTTCCCACGTTCCGGGAGAAGAGCACGACGCCGCCCACGCGACCGGCGCCGATCCACTCGGCGAGGTGGCGCGGCAACGTGGTGCCGTCGAAGCCGACGAAGAGGAGCTGACCCGGTTGCCACAGGGACGGCATGGCGGGTCCGACGATACCAAGGGGCGGGCGGCGCCTTGGCCTCGGACGAGCCGCCGAGGGCAGGCGGCGGGGGTCACGGCGACGATGGGCGCTCGGCCGGACGGCGCCGCCGACCGGCCGATCCGCGCGGTTGACGGATCTTGGGGCGATTGCTAGCTTGCGGCGCCTTTCATGGGGCGCCCTCTCTCCACGATCGCGCCGTCTTCGGCCGTGCTCGCGTTCCTCGTCGCCGCACCCGCCGCGGCCGCGCAACCCGGCATGGGCCCGACCGGCCCGGGCAGTGGCGGCCCCGGTCCTGGAGCCCCCGGGCAAGGGCGCGCCGCGAAGAAGGAAGGTCCCGCCGAGGAGGCGCCCAAGGACGAGGCGGCCCTGCGGCCCATCGAGCCCGTCCCCGCCGAACCGGAGCACCGGCGAACCCTCCAGATCTTCGAGGTCCACGGCTACCTGCGGATGCGGGGCGACTACTTCCATCGTCTCGACCTGGGGCTTGCCAACACGCGGCCGTCGAGCGACGACTACTCGAGCACGGGCTTCTTCGAGCCCCCGGCGGAGACGGACGAACAGGACACGAGTTCCCCCGGCTCCGAGACCCTGCGCACCAACGACGTCGCGTGCATCCAGCGGCTGCAGACCCAGGGCGTGCCGGCCAGCAAGATCGGCAACCGTTGCCGACGCCGCAACGGCTTCGCCAGCGCCAACATGCGCCTTCGGATCTCGCCGACGATCCACGTCACCGACACGGTCAAGATCCACGCCCAGCTGGACGCCCTCGACAACCTGGTCCTCGGCAGCACGCCGGACAGCTACGGGTGGGATCACCCGTGGGCACCCATCGACCTGTACACCCGCACCCAGACGCCGCCCACCTCGGGAATCAACTCGTTCACGGACAGTATCGTCGTCAAGCGAGCCTGGGGGCAGATTCACTTCGGCTTCGGTCTCGACGTGAGCTTCGGCCGGATGCCGCGCCACTGGGGGCTCGGGATCGTCTACAACGACGGCAACGGCTACGACCGCAACGAACGCGGCGACATCGTGCGGATGGTGGACACCGACTGGGGCGACTCGGTGGACTCCCTGCGGCTTTCCTACGACATCGGCAAGGACCGCAGGCGCACCCACACCCTGGCCTTTTCGTGGGACTGGGCTGCGAGCGGCCCGACCACGTCCCAGCTCCTCGGCCCGGGCTGGTCGTCCGGCGGCCGCGTGGGGCAGGACTTCTCGGTGGAGAAGTTCGACAACGTCTACCAATGGACGCTCTCCCTCGAACGGCGGGACGCGCCGGACATGCTGCGGCGCAAGCTCGCCATGGACGACGTGGTGTTCAACTACGGCGTCATGGGCATGGTGCGCTACCAGGACGTCTCGGCACCCATCGGCGCCCCGGGCTTCGGCGACGGGCTGGGTACCAATCCGAGCTACTACGACGACGCACCCAACCCCGACCCGGTGGGCGGGGGTGGCGCCACGCTGGGCAACGGAGAGGTGGACGACGAGGGCAACGACGGCGTGGACGCCTATGCGTCGATCCTGGTCCACCGGCGGGCCATCCTCGCCACGCCGGATCTGTGGTTGCGGGTCAACTGGCGTACCCTGCGGGTGGAGTTCGAGGCCGCGGGCAACTTCGGCCGGTTCTATGCCCGCGACTTCGAGGCGGACGCCGACACCGTATTGGCCTCGTCGGGTAACGAGTACTTCAAGAACCTGTCCACGGATCAGCTTCGGCGCACCCTGGTGACCTCCTTCGGCTACGCCCTCGAGTTCAAGCTCGGCTTCTTCCAGGACAAGTTCCACATCGGCCTCGACCACGGTTTCGCGACGGGGGACACCGCCCGCAACCAGGACTTCAACTACCAGAACCCGCTGCTCGTCGGGGACAACGGCCGCTACGACAACTTCCGTTTCAACCCGGCGTACATGCAGGATCTGCTCCTCTTCCGCGAGATCCTCGGCACGGTCTCGAACGCCGCGTACTTCAAGCCGTGGGGCGCCTTCTACTTCTTCGACGGCAACTTCAGCGTGCGAGCCGACGTGATGTACGCCATGGCGGCCCGGCCCCAGAGCACCCTGGGCAACAAGTACAGCTACGGCCTCGAACTCGACGGCGCCGCCCGCTACCACGACCGGGAAGAACCCATCTTCTTCCAGATCCAGTACGGCGTGCTCTTTCCCTTCGGCGCCTTCAACCGGCTGCTGAGCGACGGCACGCGCGAGGACGCCCGGGCCGCCCAGACCGTGCAGGCCCAACTCGGGATCCGCTACTGAGCGGCCTGCGGCGGACGCTCGGGGGCAGACGCCGGCGGGCAAGCGTGCAACGTGGCAAGCTCGCGGCCGATCCCTTTCGTGGGAGGATCGCCATGGCATCCAAACGAGCGAAATCGGCGTGGGCCTGCACCGAGTGCGGCGCCGCCGCGAACGGATGGTTCGGCAAGTGCCCGGCCTGCGGCGCGTGGAACACCATCGAGCCCGCTGCGCCCGCCCCCGCCCGCACGACGAACGTCGCGACCGACGCCAAGGTCCGGCCGGCGCCTTCGTGGCTCGAAGGCGACGGCACGCCGGATCGGATCGCCACGGGGATCGACGAAGTGGACCGGGTCCTCGGCGGCGGGATCGTCCCCGAGAGCCTGACCCTCGTCGGCGGCCCGCCGGGGATCGGCAAGTCCACCTTGATGCTGCAACTGGCCGCCGGCGTCGCGGCCGAAGGCCCCGTGCTCTACGCCTCGGGCGAGGAGAGCGGGCGGCAGGTGGCCCTGAGGGCCCAGCGCCTCGGCGCCGAGGGCCCCCACCTGCACGTCCTCGCCGACCAGCGATGCGATGCGTTGTGCGAGGCCGCCCGCACCCTCGGCCCACGGCTCGTCGTCGCAGACTCGATCCAGACCATGGTGGCCGACGACCAGACGGGGATCCCGGGTGGCATGGGGCAGGTGCGGGCCGTCCTCGACCTCCTCGCGGGCCTCGCCAAGTCGGCACGGATCCCGGTGATGCTCGTGGGTCACGTCACCAAGGACGGCCAGCTCGCGGGCCCGAAGGTCCTCGAACACATGGTGGACGTGGTGCTCGCATTCGACGGGGACGAGGATCGGGCCCTGCGGATCCTCCGGGCCACCAAGAACCGTTACGGATCCACCCGCGAGATCGGGATCTTCGAGATGACCGAAGCAGGTCTCGTGCCCGTCGCGGACCCCTCGGCGGACCTTGCGAATGCCGACCGCCCCGAGGCCCCCGGGGCCTGCGTGTTCGCCATGGCCGAGGGGGGGCGGGCCATGCTCGTGGAGGTGCAGGCCCTCGTGGCCCCCGCCGCCGGTGGACCGCCGCGACGCACGTGCACGGGAGTCGATGCCAACCGCGTGGCCATGTTGCTCGCCGTCCTCGAACGCCACGGCGGCCTCGACGTGCTCGGCTGCGACGTGTTCGCGAACGTGGCCGGCGGCCTGCGCCTGCGCGAACCGGCGGCGGACCTGCCGCTCCTGCTCGCCCTCGCCTCGTCCCACCTCGGCCGGCCGCTGCCGCGCCAGCTCGCCGCCTTCGGCGAGGTGGGCCTGACCGGGGAGATCCGCCGCGTCCCCCTGGCCGACGCGCGGATCGCCGAGGCCACGCGGCTCGGGCGAACCACCCTCGTCGTCCCGCGGCAGACCGCCGTGCCCGAAGGCGCGAGCGTGCAGGTCGTCGAGGTCGCCACGGCCCGCGAGGCCCTCGAAGCCGCCTTCGGATAGGCCGACGGCAAACGCCGTGCGGCGACGCGGAACGAACGCCCCGCCCCGGGCCGCCGTGGGCGGGCGCCCGCCCCCTACGCTTCGTCGCCTGCGTCGAGGGCCCGCGGCGTGGACGACTCGGCGAGGGCCGCCCGGGCGCAGATCGTGGCCAGATCGTCGGCGAGGCGCGAAAGCTCCTCCGCCCGACGCTCGGCCTTGCTTGCGACGAGACGCCGCGTAAGACCGTAGACTCCGGCGAGCCACCCCCCCACGAGCAGGGGGACGAGGGCGGGGATCTTCAGGGCGAGGGCGACGGGCACGACGAACCCCATCCCGCCCCCTCCGACGCCGCCGAGCAGCCCGCCGAAGTAGCCGCCCACGAGCATGCCGAGATTCTCCTCGATGCGCACGCGGGTTCGGCCGTCGCGACTCGACACCTTGATCATCACGGCCCGCTGCGCCGCGTTGGGAAGCTGGGCCGACCAGGTGAAGAGCGTGGGCGTCGAGGTCACCTGCCCCGCGATCCCCATCACGTCCTGCACCAGGTCGAGCAGCCGGTCGTGGACCCCCGCATCCACCGTCCCCGGTACCTCGCGCTGCTCGACGATGCGCATGGGGGCCCCCACCAGCGGGTTGCGCCTCGGCGGCGGGTTGCGGCGGACGGCGGGCAGTTCCGTCGCCGCCCGCCGCACGAGGGCCCGATCGATCCCGGCCTCCGCGGCCACCTGTTCGATCTCGGCCAGGGTCATGGCACGGCTGTCTCCCGGTCCCCCGGCCTCCTCCTGCATGGCCGCCGCCCGCGTGAGGATCCGGCGTACCTCGTCTTCGCTGAAGCGGGGATCGGTCATCTCGGCGCGGCGCCGGGGAACCCTACCACGGCCCACCCGTGGCCGGTGGCCCGCGCGGCCGTGCGGAACGTCCACGGCACCAACGCCTGCCCGACGGGCCTCGCAGGGACGCAGGCGGCGTCACCGGCACCGTGGCGCGTCGGCCACGCGGACGGCTCGTGCCCCTTACGGAGCGGTGACGTGGGCGAAGCGCCGGCCGAGGTCGGCGCAGATCGCCTCGAGCCCCGCCGCGTCGCGGCCGTCGAAGGCCCCGGGGAGATCCGAGTCCACGTCGAGCACCGCGAGCAGGCGTCCGTCGGGACGAAGGACCGGCACCACGATCTCCGACCGGGTCGTCGCCGAGCAGGCGATGTGGCTCGGATCCGCGGTCACGTCGTCGACCACGACGGTCCGGCGCAGGCGGGCCGCGCGACCGCAGATCCCCTGGTCGAGGGGGATCCGCAGGCATCCATGGGTGCCCTGGTAGGGGCCGACGACCAGCAGGTCCGGCCGCACCAGCCGGTAGAAGCCCGTCCAGTGAAAGTGGTCGAAGGCGTGGTGGAGTTCGCAGGCGACGGTGGCCATGGCCGCCGTCCAGTCGTCCTCGCCGTCGAGCAAGGCACCGATGGAGGCGGCCACCTCCGCGTAGCGGGCCGCGCGGTCGTTCGATGGGTTGGACGTCGTGGTCATCGTTCCTCCGGCGGGCGGACGGGGGAGAGCCGGGGGACGATCTCGTCCTCCTTCGGCCAATCGGGACTCTGATCGATGGGCGGCTCGACGGCAAGGGGCGGCAGATCGGCCGGGGTCCACGCCCCTTCCGAGCGCGCGACGAAGGCGGCGCCCACCAGATCCCCCAGGACGTTCAAGGTCGTGCGCGCCATGTCCAGGATCCGGTCCACGCCGAGGACCACCGCGATGGCCTCTCCGGGCACGCCGAACATGGCGAGGATCCCCACGAGCAACGGCATGGAGCCCCCCGGCACCCCGGCGGCGCCGACGGCGGTGAGGACAGTCATCGCGACCACCACCACCATCTGCCCCACCGAGAGATCGACGCCGAACACCTGGCACAAGAAGAGCACGGTCACCCCCTCGAAGAGCGCCGTCCCGTTCATGCACATGGTGGCCCCGAGGGGCAGGACGAACCCGGCGACCTTGGGGGGCACCCCGAGATCGTCCTCCGCCACCTTGATGTTGGTGGGCAAGGTGGCCGCGGACGACGACGTGGAGAACGCCGTCACGAGGGACGGGCGGACCCGCCGGAAGAAGGTCCGCGGCGAAAGGCCCAGGAGCGCGACGACCAGCACGGACATGGTGACGAGGCCGTGGAAGGCCAGGCCGCCGAGCACGACGGCGACGAATCCGCCGAGGGGTTCGAGCAGGGCGAAGCCGAACCGGGCCGTCACCCCGAACACGAGCCCCGCGACGCCCAGCGGCGCGATGCGCATGGCGATCTCGACGATCTTGACCATGGCGTCCTCGAGGGCGCCGAGTACGTCCACCATGGGTCGGGCCCGAGCCTCGTCGATGAGGGTCAGGGCGATCCCGAAGAGCAGGCCGAAGAAGATGACCCCGAGCATGTCGCCCTCGACGGCCGAGCGCAGGGGGTTCTTGGTGACGATCCCGACGAGGGTGTCGATCCCGAAGCCGCCGGCCTGGCTCTGGGTGACCTTCTCCCCCGCCTGCCCGGCGTAGAGGGCGAGCAGTTCGGCGCGCACGGCGGGGTCGAGCCCCTTGCCCGGCTCGAAGAGCGAGACCGCCGCGATCCCCACGGTCCCGGACAGGGCGGTGGTGGCGAGGAAGTACGCGAGGGCCTTGGCCCCGACCTTGCCCACCTTGCGGATGTCGCCCATCCCCGCCACCCCGAGGGCGATCGAGGCGAAGACCAGGGGCATGACCACCATGAAGAGCATGCGCAGGAAGACCTGCCCCACGGGCGCAGCGATGTAGGTGTCGATGGCGACGACGGCGGGATGATCGCCGCCGAGCCCGAGGTTCGCACCGATCCCTACGGCGGCGCCGAGCAGGAGCCCGAGCAGAATCTTGGTGTGCAGCCGCACGGTCGGGGATCCTACCAGCCGCCCCTGGTACCTTCGGCGCCATGCGGATCGAAGGCGCGCACGTCCTCGTCACGGGAGCGGCCCGCGGCATGGGGGCCCACTTCGCCCGGAGGCTCGCCGAACTGGGCGCCCGGGTCTCGGCCGGCGACGTCGACGAGGCCGGACTGGCCGAGCTGCCCGAGGCCGTGGCGCGGCGCCGGCTCGACGTGGCCGACCTCGACGACGTCGAAGCCTTCGTCGCGTGGGCTCGAGAGCACCACGGGCCCGTCGACGCCCTGATCAACAACGCGGGCATCCTGCGGGACGGCCTGCTGGTGGCCAAGGATCGCAAGACGGGCGCGCTGCGCCGGCTCTCCCGGGAGGACTTCGAGGCGGTCGTCGCCGTCAACCTCACCGGCGCGACCTTCATGGCCCAGGCCGCCGCGGCGGCCATGATCGAAGACGGCCGCCGCGGCGTCATCGTCAACATGTCGAGCATCTCGCGCCACGGCAACCGGGGGCAGACCAACTACGTCGCCGCCAAGGCGGCGCTGGCCGCCAACACGGTCACCTGGGCCCGGGAACTCGCCCCCTACGGGATTCGCGTAGGCGCCATCGCCCCGGGCCTCGTCGACACCCCCATGGCGCGGTCGATGCCCGACCGGCACCTCGAACGGGCGCTGGCGGCGATCCCCCTCGGGCGCATGGGGACGCCCGAGGAGATCTTCTGCGCCGTGCGCTTCGTCCTCGAATGCGACTACTTCACGGGGGAGACCATCGACGTCCACGGCGGCCTGCGGTTCTGACGGTGCCGTGGGCCTCCCCGCGCGGGCCGAGGGGCGCACCCCCACGGCCCCGACGGCCGCCCGCGCAACTCGACGCACGCGAGGGCCTCGCCGGCGGGCGTCCCACGGTGGGACCGACGGCGGCGCCACCCCACCGTGCGCCGTCATGCCTTGCGCGACGCGTAGCGACAGCGAACCAACTCGCCGAGCAGGCCGAGGATCACGATGTACTCCAGGTACGGCCGCATGGGCACGCCGAGCACCCTTCCCGCACCGAAGAGGACGATCGCGACCCCGATGCCCCCGAGGACGACGATCCCCCGGCGCGACCACCAGGACGAGCGGTTCTCGTTCGTTCGTGGATCCATGGTCTTCTCCTTTCGGCAGGCGGACGACGGTGGACCGCCCGTCCGCCCCTCGTTGCGTTCTCGGAACTTCCTTCTTGCACGGGGGCCATGCCGGCGATCCGATGGCGATGCGGCCCACGGACGCCGTCCCCCGTCACGATCGGAGCACGTACTTCCCGGCCAACACGAAGTAGCCCGCCATGACGGAGACGACGAAAACGATCTGCCCGGCCTCCTTGGCCCCGATCCCGAGCCACCAGCCGAGCCCGATCGACAGGACGACCGCACCGGCCAACGTCGAGACGTACCGCAGCACGCGGCTTCCTCGCTTGCGTCGATGAAGCATGCTGGGTCATGGGGTTCTCCGTCTCCTTGCAGGTTCCTTGGGTCGGCGCGAAAACGGGCGGCCGCAGCGCCGGGCTTGCACGAGAACGCCACGCTGCCCCCGTCCACCCGCCTAGCGTGCCGAAAACCGGCACCGAACGACTTCCACGAGCAGAACGAGCATCACGATCTGTTCGGCGTAGTGGGTCGTCTGCACCCCGAACAGGTAGCTGATCGCCAACAACACGATTGCCGTGATGAGGCCGACGAGCACCACCTCCTCCAGCCGTCTTCCCCGCCGCATCGTCCTCTCGTCGTTCGAAGCATCCATGATTTTCCTCCAGTGTAGAATCGTGCTCGGCACTCGTAACGGAAGTCGTACTCGAGTTTCCTACTCGAAGCGCTCGCACGCCGCAAGCCCCCGGCAACGCCGAGCACCTGTCCGGCGTGCCGGACAGTCCCGACTGGGCGTTGTCCGGCATGCCGGACGTCCGCGACCTACGTGGTCGTGCCACCTCCTTCGTCGCCGGGGTCCACCTCCGCACCATCGGCCTCGGCACTCGAGATCGCCCCGCCCAGCACGTGCGCCGAACCCGGCGGACCGGAGCCCACGATGGTGGAGGCCCCGGCGATCGCCTGTCGTTCGCGCCTTCGGAGGGCGGCACGCCGAATCGCCCGCTCCGAAAACCCCGTCACCAAGGTCACGACAATCCCTCCCTCGAGCATGTAAATGCCAACACGCGCCAGTCCCGGCAACCCCTCCAGCGGGAGCCACCGATTTAGGATCACCGAGCCCCATGCCCACAGAACGAAGAAGATCAGCGTACAGACGACGAGCAAGGGCGACGCCTTGTCGCGCATGACGGAATCCCAGAACCAGGGCGTCGGAAGGAATCCGAACCGCTGCGGATTCGCAGGTTCTCGCCTTCGCAGTCGCCGTTCCGCCTTCTTGCGCATACGTCGGTTCTCTTTCAGTTGCAGTCGACCAA
>RFGU01000062.1 GCA_003696955.1 Deltaproteobacteria bacterium
GCGACGAAGCTGTGGTTGCGCCTCGGCAAGCCGAAGACGGCGCTGCTCATCGCACGGCAGCTCACGGATCGACTGCCGAACCGCGCCGACGCCTGGCTCTTGCGCGCCCAGGTGGAACTCGGGGCGAACCACGCCCTCGAGGCACGGTCGAGTGCCGAGCGTGCCGTCGAACTCGCCCCGGAAGATCCGGAGGCCCACGCCGTATTGGGCCATACCCTGCTGCGCTACGGCCACCGGGAGCGAGCGCGCGACGCCTACGAACGCGCCGTCGAACTCGCCCGCGGCACCCCGCTCGAGGCCCGGATGCGCGAACACCTCTCGCGCCTGTGAGCCGGTCGACGTCGGGACGGCACCCGGACCACGTTACCCGTCCGGCCGTGGCCCCACTCAACGTGGACGGGACGAAGGTCGCCGCGGCGCCTCGTGGAACTCGAAGTAGGGGATCCCCACGTCGACGAAGGCCCCTTCGCCCGTCCGCCCCCGCCGCGCGACGAACCACGCCCGTGGCCGCGACTTGAGCGCCCACGGCTCCCAGCGCTTGGCATGCAGTGCGGCGTACTCGTCCTTACCGAGATCCCGCGACCGCGCGAGCACGTCGCCGAGCCGAATCGCGGTCGCACGTTGCGTCGCGCCCGGTGCCACCGCGAGCGGCACGATCTCGGCCGCGTCGCCGCTGCCGTAACCCACGGCGAGCCATCGCTCTCCGTCCACGGACACGCCCCCGGTCGCAGCCGCGTCGAGACCCGCGCCGAGGCACGCGGGCAACGACGCCGCATAGAGGTTGCCGAAATTTCGCATCGATGCCTCGCCGAGGGCCATCTTGTCGCGAACCCATGCGGCGAACTCCGGCTGACGGCGCAGTGCCTTCGCCACGGCGTCCACCATCGGATGAAACGGCTGGTCGACGGTCTGCGGTCCCACGTCACGGTGGCGCGGGACGGGACGCCGGGCACAGGCCTCGACGTCTTCGTACGACACCTTGGCCGCCTCCGCCGCCTTCCGCCACCACGCGGGGCGTCCCCCCGCCCGTGCGGCGACGTAGGTCATGGCGAAGGCGAGCCCCTGGACGGGCATGTGGGCGTACGGGCGATGGAAGTAGAATCGGTCGTATGCGTCGAGGATGCGCCAGGGATCGCAGCCGTCGCCGTTGCCGTCGCAGAACGCCTCGAGGGCGGCCGCGACCGCCTCGCTGTAGCATGCCGTGGAATAGCGACCGTTGAACACGGGCACGTCCTGCCCGGCCCCGATCCGTTCGAGGTACGCGGGGTCGAACCACCTTGCCATGGGCTTGCGAAAGTCGACGCCGCGATACCACGACGATCCCCGAGCCTTGTCGAGGTCCACGCCGAGCAGCCGGGCCTCGGACTCCACGAGCATGGCGACGGCTCCGGCCCCCTGGGTCGGCTCGCCACTGCTCCCCCGGGCGTACACGGCCAGATCGCTCGCCACGACGATGGCCACCCGCCCGCGGCCGTCCGTCGCGACGAAGCGTACGGCCTGCTCGATGCCGTAGACGCCGGCGAGGCACGCATGCTTGATCTCGGGCACCTCGCAGTCCCGGGCCAGGGGCGGACGGCCCGCCATCTCGAGGGCCTCGTCGACGAGGCCGCGGACGATGACCGCTCCGGCCGCGTTGTCCTCGCTCGACTCCGTGGCGAGCACGAGCATCCCCACGTCGGACGGGTCCACGTCGAACGCGTCCAACAGACGCAGCACCGCGCCCGCGGCCAACGTGTAGGCGTTCTCGTCGGGCCCCGCCAACCGGAAGCTGTCGCCGACGACGGCCCTCGTCTTCGCCTGGTCGGCCCCGGTCCAGGTACAGAACCGTCCGAGATCGACGCGAAACACAGGCAGTTCCACGGCGATGCCGCTGATCCCGGGACGTCGGTCACGTCCCCCGTTCGGCTGGTGCTCGATGCGCGTTTCGTCCATGGGCCGGAGCCTAGGCGGCCTCGCCCCCGGCACGGGTGATTCCGCGCACACGCGGCGCGACACCGCTCCCCGTCACGCCCGACCGGTTTCCCGCGGGATGGGACATCGTTCGGGACGGCGGCGCCCGAGCCCTTACGGTGTTTCGGGTTCGAGCGTAGGGTTCCGTCATGACCAATCCTGCCCCACCAGCGGTGGCATGGATCACAGGCGCCTCCGGCGGGATCGGCCTCGCCACGGCCGAGCGCCTCGCGGACGCCGGGATGCGCCTCGTCCTCCACGCCGGGCGCCGGCCCGATGGCGCCGATACCCTGGCGCGTCGCTTCGGCCCCCTGGCCGAGATCTACGTCGCCGAGATCACCGACGCCGATGCCCACCGGGCGGCCCTCGACCGCGCCGTGGCGCGATTCGGCCGCATCGACGTGTGCGTTCCCAACGCCGGCATCTGGCCCCACGAGGATCGTCCACTCGTGGACATGCCCACCGAGCGGATCCGCCGCGTGCTCTCGACGAACCTCGAAGGCGCCCTCGTGACCGCGCGGACCTTCCTCGAGTGCTTGCGTCGATGCGGCCCTCGATGCGACGGCCGCGGCGCGAGCCTTTGCTTCGTCGGGTCGACGGCGGGCCGGTTCGGCGAGCCCTACCACGTGGCCTATGCAGCCAGCAAAGGGGCGCTGCGCGCCATCGTCGGGTCGCTTGCGCGCGAGATCGTCGATCTCGATCCCAGAGGCCGCGTCAACATGGTGGAGCCGGGTTGGACGGCCACACCCATGGCCGCCGCGGGCCTCGGCGACGACGACGCCGTGCGCCGCGCGGTGGCCACCATGCCCCTTGCACGGGTGGCCCGTCCCGAGGACGTCGCCCACGCCATCGCCTTCCTGTGCGACCTCGACCGCGCCGCCCACGTCACCGGCGAGATCCTCACCGTCGCAGGTGGCATGCAGGGGCGGCTCGTACGCGCCCCATCCGACGTGGACCCGGCCGCGATACGCGGCGAAGCCACGAAAACGCCCACATCGCGAAGCTCCTGACCTCCGGCGGCGGTCCACGCGGCCCATGGTCCGCATCGCGGGACCCCGACGGCTCCGATATCCTCGCGCAAGTGGAGATCTCCGCCAGCGGTTTCACCCTTCGCGGCGCGGGCCGTCCTCGCAACGACGACGCCTACCTCGTCGACGAATCCCTCGGGCTGTTCGCGGTGTGCGACGGCCTGCCACACGCGGGCCCAGGCCCCGCGGCAGCCGAGCGCGCCCTCGACGCCATCGCCCACCACGTCCGCAGCGAACCCCACCGCGACGACGCGACGGAGGCAGCCGGCATCCTGCGCCGGGCCTTCGAAGCGGCGAACGAGGTCGTGTATGCGGCTGGACGCCGCGCAGGGCAACCCTATGCCACCACCTGTACCGCCGTGCTCGTGCAGGGGGACACCGCGACCCTCGCCCACGTCGGCAACGGCCGCGTCTACCTGTTTCGCAACGATCGACTCGATCTCCTGACGGACGATCACGACTACCGGCACGAGGCCGTGCGCAACGGGATCTTGACGCCCCACCAGGCCCTGCGATCCCCCTTCGCCCGTCGCCTGACCCGCGCCGTGGGTATGCGGGACACGGTGGCGGTGGACACCCTGCGGATCCCTCTGCTCGACGGCGACCGCCTGCTGCTTTGCACCGACGGAACCTACGGTTGCCTGGATCGGATCGACCCGCGGGGGCTTCTGCTCGGGGCGCACGCCGATCCGGCCGAGGCGCTCGTGCGCATCGCCATCGAGCACGACGCATCCGACGACGCCACCTCCGTGGTACTCACCGTGCGGGCCGACGCCCCCGACCAACGCACCCGCAAGACCCGGGTGGGGCTCGCCCTCAGGGCCATCGAACACGTGCCCCTCTTCGCCGACCTCACCTTGCGCGAGCGCTACGCCATCTTGGACCTCTTCCGGCCCGTGACCGTGGGCCCAGGTCACCCCATCGTGCGCCAAGGGGATCCGGGCGACAGCCTCTACGTGGTGCTCGACGGATTGGTGGACGTCCGCCGCGGCAGCAAGCGCGTGGCCAGCCTCGGCGCCGGGGCCCACTTCGGCGAGATGGCCCTCCTTTCGAAACGCCCGCGCTCGGCCACCGTCACGTCGAGGGCTCCCACCCACCTGCTCGAGATGAGCCGAAGGGATTTTCTCGATCTCGTGGCACGGGACGCCACCTTGGGAGCGAAGGTGCTGTGGCGGCTGGCCCAGATGCTCAGCCTGCGACTCGACGACCTCTATGCCCTCGTCCCCGACGAGGGGCGGGACACGGCGGCGCTGTCGATCCTGTCCCCGTTCGGCGACGACGATCCGGACGCCACGTGACGTAGACCCCCGTCGTCGCCTCGCGCGGCGCCGGCGATCACCTGACGCCGCGACGCCAGCTTCCCGCGGCGAAGGCGGCGGCGAGCACCGCCGAGCGCACGGCCCAGTCGGCCGTCGAGGCCCACCAGATCCCGCGCAGCCCCCATCCCAGCCCCAGGGCCAGGCCGTGGGCTGCGCCCACCCGCACGAGGAGGCTCCCGGCCGCGGCCGCCACGAAGGGCGTGCGGGTGTCCCCTGCCCCGCGGAGGGCCTGGGCGAGCACCACGGCGAAGGCCATGACGGGTTGGGCGATGGCGAGGATCGGCAGGCACTGCTCGGCCAGTGCCAGGAGCGGCGCGGCATCCACGTCGGAGGCCACGAATCCCGTCACGAGTCGCGTTCCCGTCCACCAAAGCGCGATCCCGAAGACGGTGAGGGTCGCGCAGGCGGTCCCCACGGCCACGAACGTCCCGCGCCGCGCGCCTTCGACCCGCTCCGCGCCCAGATGCTGCCCCATGCTCGCGGCCGCCGCGACGGCGAATCCATCGGCGGTCAGGAAGCAGATGGACTCGAGGGTGATGAGCGCTTGGTTGGCGGCCATCGCGGTGGCGCCGAGGCTCGAGATCACCCGTACGAACTCGAGGAAGCCCACGTGCACCGCCAGCCGATCCAGCACCGCCGGCCCGGCCAGACGTCCGAGGCGCTCGAGGATCTCCCGGTCGGACAGGTCGCACGGGTCCGGTGCCGGCTGCGACAAGAGCCCGTCCTTCGAACGAAGCATCGCCACGAGGATCGCCGCCTCGAGCAGGAACGCCACGGTCGTGCCCGTGGCCGCCCCGGCGACGCCGAGGGCGGGCACCTCGCCGACGGGCGTCGCCATACCGAAGATCAGCACGGCGTTGAGCGCCACGTTGAGGGTGTTGGCGACGAGTCCCGCGACGAGGGGTGACCGCGTGTCGCCGGTCCCCTGCAGGATCATCGCAGCGGTGCTCGCGACGAAGAGACCGAACATGCCCGGCCCCGAGATCCGCAAGTAGGTCGTGGACAGCTCGACGAGCGCGGCGTCGTCCGGGCCGAAGAAGCGGGCCACGGGGGCGGCCGCGGCGGTGATGCCGACGCCGACGGCGACGCCGATCCCCGCACCGGCCCCGAGGGCGATCCGCGCCACCCGACCGGCGCGCGCGAGGGCCCCGGCCCCCACGGCCTGAGAGACGAGGCTCACCGTACCCACCAGCCCGGCGAAGAAGACGCTGAACACCGACCACAGGACGGGCCCTTGGACCTGCATGCTGCCGAGGGCCAACGGGTCGTAGCGCCCGAGCATGACCCGATCGGCCAGGAACACGAGGGTCTGCACCAGGCTGGCGAGGACGGCCGGCCACGAAAGGCGCAGCACCACCGCGACGAGGGTGGTCCACCGATCGTCGGGGGCGACGGCGGAGGCTGGAGCCTTCACGGCAGGCGCAGCATAGGCGCAAGGCGCCGCAGGTGGCTATGTTCCCTCCGTGCCGCGTCCTTCCACCTGGTTGCGCACGCTCCTGACCCAACACGCGAGCCCGGCCCGGATCGCGGGCGGCGTGGCGCTCGGGCTCGCCCTGTCCTTGGTGCCGATCCCGTTCGCCGGCATGACCGTCGCCCTGGCGCTCGCACCGCTCCTTCGCCTCAACCTTCCGGCGACCTATGCCGGCAGCGCCATCGTCAACCCCGTGACCGGCCCATTCTTCTACTTCGCCGAGTACTGGGTGGGCACGCGGGTGCGGGGGCGTACCCCGCCGTCGTGGAGCGACCTCGCCGCCCTCGACGCCGCGGGTTGGTGGACGGTGTTCCGCCAGGCCGTGCCCGACTTCCTCGCCGGCGCCGCCGTGGTGTGCCTGGCGGCGGCCCCCGTCGCGTTCGCCCTGACCTACGTCGCGGTGCGGGTCGGTCGCACGCTTCTCGGACTCGAGCCCGCCGGCACCGAGGCGGACTTGTCGTCTCCCCACGAAGAAGGCCGCGACCCGCCCGAGCCGGGCTGATCGCGGCCTCGTCCCGCGCCGAAACCTACACGGTCGGCGAGGGCCGGGTGCTAGGCGCGACGCCGACGGCGCACCAAGCCGGCGAGCAGGAGCGCGCCGAAGCCGAAGGCGGCGTCGGACGGACGCGCCGACGTGCTGCAGCTGCACCCGCCGGAGTCGTCGCCGTCGGTCATGTTGCCGCCGGACTCGATGCCGCCCGTGGTGTCACCGCCACCCGAGGTGGAGGATCCAGCCGAGGTCGGCCCGCCCGTCGTGGCGCCACCGGAGGTGCTGCCGCTCGACCCCTCGACGGTCACCGTAATCTCCTGGGAGGCCGTGTTGCCGGCCATGTCCTGGACGGTGAAGCGGAACTTGTAGGTGCCCGGCGGCATCCCGTTGGCGGCGAAGAAGTCCCACGGCTCGCCGGTGGCACCGTGGCCGTTCTCGAACTCCTGGGGGCATGCACGGTTCGTGGCCTTGCAGAACCACGAGTCGGCGATCTCATCGGGGATGCCCTCGACCCAGTCCCAACGGGCGACCAGGTAGCCGGAGTCGTCGCTCGCCGTGGCCGAGACGGTCCAGGCGTCGCTCGTCGTGAACGTGGCGCCGTCTTCCGGGAAGATGGAGTCGATGGTGGGCGCCGTGGTGTCCGGTTCGGCCGGACGCGCCCCGTACACCCCGAGCAACTCCTGGTGGCTGTTCTGCACGCCGTCCATGTCGTTGCAGTACAGCTTGTGGATGGTGGAGATGCACTGCAGCATGTCGGGGCTGGCGAGCGCGTTGCAGTTGTCGTCGTACATCGTCTCGGGCGCCATCGGATCCTGCGGCACCTTCATCGGGTCCATGGCGTCGGCGAGGGGCTCGAGGCCCGAAAGGCGCCCGAAGGCGTAGAGGGCCGCCGCGAGCGGATCCCGGCCCGCGCAGTTCATGGTCGATCCCACGACCAGCGCGGTGCGGTTGCGGGGCAGGCCGTCGCACCCGATGGCAGCGAAGGCACAGACGTCGGCCTCGCTTTCGGGCACGTCCATGTCCGACATCAGCAGCATGTGGTAGGGCACGTAGTCGTCGGGGCGCTCGGTCGTGATCCGGACGTTGTACGGAGCGAGCGCGTTCTCGAGACCGGTGATGAGGTCCATCTGGGCCTGGGCATCGCCCCACGGCGGCACCGTGGTCTCCTCCGACACGACGTTGGTGCAGTTCTTCGCCGAATTGGCCTGGGTGGTCCCGTCCTTGCAGGGCGGCGGGTTCACCGTGACCTCCTCGAGGGGCACGTAGAGGATGCCGGGCCGTGGGTCGTAGCTCTCGGCGGGGATCGGGGGCTCGGGCACGGGCTGGATCCATGTCGGGCCGCCTTCGGGTGCAGCGGCAGCGGCCGGCGACACGAGGGCGGCGACGGCGAGCGGCGCAGCGAGCAACGGAAGTGCGAGACGTTTCGAGGTCATGGAAGCATTCTCCTGGTTGGAAAGCCGCCGGACGATCCCCCGGCGGCACCCGACCTGTCAAGCGAGACGGTCTGCGTGGTGCGGTTTCGTCCCCCCGGCGTGGCGTCGAGCGGGCCGGACCGATACGACCGCGTGGGATTGGCCCATCGCCCGTCCCCCCGCGGGCAGCACCTCGGAAACCGGTCCGCCGGCCGGAAACCGGGTCTCGCCCCGCGTTCGGCGCAAGCTCGGGCGAGCCGGCCCCTACCCCGGCAGGCGGGAGCGCGACACGCTCATGAGGATCCCAAGGGCGATCAGCATGGTCAGCAGGTTGCTGCCGCCCAAGCTGAAGAAGGGCAGGGTAATCCCCACCACGGGAAAGAGCTGCAGCACCATGCCGACGTTGATCACCACGTGCCAGAAGAAGAGGGCGCCGACGCCGATGGCCAACAGGGCACGGAATCGATCCCGAGCGCGGCTGGCGAGGTGTAGGCTCCACAACACGAGGCTCGCATAGAGCAACAGCACGACGGCGCATCCCACGAACCCCCACTCCTCGGCGAAGATCGCGAACGGGAAGTCGGTCAGGCGCTCGGGCAGGAACCGCAGCACGTTCTGGGTCCCCTCCCCCACGCCGCGGCCGAAGAACCCGCCGTTGCCCACGCTGATCATGGCCTGGATCGTCTGATAGCCCTCGTCGTCGGCATAGAGTTCGGGATCGAGCCATACGTCGATCCGCAGACGCTGGTAGTTCAGCATGCCGTAGCGCCACATGAGGGCGAGGGCGAGTACGCCCGAGGAACCGATGGCCAGCAGGCTCTTGAGCCGCAACTCCGTGACCGCCAGCATCGAAAGCGCTACGAGCGACAAGAAGATCCCGGTCCCGAGGTCGGGCTGCCGCACGACCAGCACCACCGGTACGGCGACCATGGAAAGCGCCTGCAAGAGGTTGCGCCACGGCGTGTGACGGTGGCGCGGCAGTCCGTGCAGGTACCTGGCGAGCGCCAAGATGAGCAAGATCTTCATCAGTTCCGACGGCTGGAAGCGACTCGAACCAATCACGAGCCATCTCCCCGCCCCCTTGGCCGTGTAGCCCAAGAACGCCACCATCACCAAGAGGGCCACCCCCACACCGTAGGCGGCGTAGGCGACGGTGTAGAGCGTGCGCGGATCCACGAGGGACACCGCGAACATGGCCGTAACCCCCACCGCGCACCAGCCGAATTGGGTGACGATTCGACGTGAGAACGACACCGGGGCCGCACTGTTCAGGTTGATGAACGCCAGCACCAACAGGGACAGGGTGATCACGACGATCACCCAATCCACGTTGCGCGACAGGCGGCCGAGCAACGTGCGGGGTGGACCGACCGTGGGCCCGCGCGGCATCATGGTCCCCCTTTCGTGGCCCGCTGACCGGGCAACGGCGGCGGCACGCCCGCCGGACGCCCCGACGCCATGGCATCGACCGTACCGAGCCGGTGCTCGATCACCCGCATGACGATGGGCGCGGCCGCGTCGGCACCGACGCCGCCGTGTTCCACGAGCGCAACCACCACGATCTGGGGATCGTCGGCGGGAGCGTAGGCCGCAAACCAGGCATGGTCCTTGGTCGTATCCCAACCGGGGATCTCGACGTCCGTCTTGCGTTGCTCCTCGCGGCCCACCTGGGCCGTGCCGGTCTTCCCGGCCACCAGGATCCCGCGGGGACGCTCCGAGTAGGCGGTGCCCCGCTCGTCGTTGACGACGCCGAAGAGCCCTCGCCGGACGCGTTCGAGGTCGGCGGGATCCACGTCGGGTCGCGGCTTGGCCAGCGGCTCCGTCTCGAAGACCAAGCGACCGTCGTGGGTCGTAATGCGGTCGACGATGTAGGGGGTCCAAACCGTGCCACCGTTGGCCACCGCCGCGTAAAGGACGGCGATCTGGAGCACCGTGGACTTGACGTTGCCCTGCCCGATGGCGCTGTTGAGCTGCACGCCCCGCTGGTAGGTGCCCGTCCGCGCCTCGAAGGCCTCGGTCGGAATGCGCCCCCCCACTTCACCGTTCAATCCGAGCCCGGTGCGCTCACCGAGCCCGAAGGACCGCGCCACCTCGGCCATCCGCTCGAGGGTGAGGATCTCCTCGATGGCGAGCGTATAGAAATAGACGTTGCACGACTGCACGATGGCCTGCTCGAGGTTCATCGGGCCGTGGGCATGGGTGTCGCGAAACCGACGGCCGCCGTAGAGCACGTACCCTTCGCACTCGATCTCCCGGTTGGGATCGAAGTTGGGATCGCGCAGGGCGGTCAGGGCCGAGACGACCTTGTACGTAGAGCCCGGGAAGAAGTGCTCCTGGACCGTCTTGTCGATGAACGGCTTGAGGGGGCTTTGCGTCCATGCGTCCCACTGGGCCCTCGGGATCGGCTGCTCGTAGAGGTTCGGGTCGATGGCGGGCACCGAGACCATGGCCAGGATCGCCCCTGTGCGCACGTCCATCGCGACGAGGCCCCCGGCGAGCACGCCTTCGAAGGCGTCCCACGCCGCCTTCTGCAGGTCGAGATCGAGCGTCAAGTGGATGTCCTGCCCGGGAATGGGGTCCCGGTTGGGCGGCAGCGATGCGACGGCCGCCTTCGGGGGATCGGCCACCTCACGGTTGCGCACGTCCACGACCCGCGATCGGGCGCCGGGCCGACCACGCAGGTAGTTCTCCCACTGCCGCTCGATGCCGGTGTGCCCGACGCGATCGCCCGGGCGGTAGCCGGCCCCGTCGCGACGTTGCAGGCGTTCGGGGGGCACGTTGCCCATGTGCCCGGTCACGAAGGCCGTGACCTGGCCTTCGGGATAGAAGCGCCGGGCCGACTCCCGGACCTCGATCCACGGCCCGAGGTCGTCGAGCCGGGCCTGGATCCGCGCATTTTCCTCCCACGAGAGGTTGTTGCGAACCCGCGTGGCATACCGTCCTTCCCGCTCGTCCGTCACGAGCTTTCGGATCTTGTCACGGAACGCGGCACGATCCTCGTCGTCGGCGAAGTCGATGAGGGACTCGAGCAAGGCGACGGCCTCGTCCGGAATCGGTTCGCGCTGGCTCGTCACGGCCTTCGCCCCGGCGCCAACTTCCTTCGGCACGCGCACCCAAGCCGTCACGTAGAGGCTGTACGTCGGCCGATTCGTCGCCAGGGGGCGCCCGTCGGCATCGAAGATCCGCCCGCGGGGGGCTTCCACCGGCACGACGTCGACGAAGTTCTGCTCGGCTCGCCGGGCGTAGTGGGCCCCTTCGAGCACCTGCAGCTGACACAAGCGTCCGAGCAACACGGCGAAGAAGAGCAGCGCAACCGACGCCATCACCTGCAGTCGCGGCCAAAGGATCCGCGGATCGTCGGGAGCGCGCAGGTCCATCATCGATCCGCCCCTCCGGTTCGGGGCACGAGGGTCACCCGATCGAGACCGACACGGCGCGCCGCCGCCTCGGCCACGAGCCACACGGCCGGGCCCGCCAAGGCGGTGGCCGCGACGTGCCATGCGACCGCGTCCCAAGCGTGGGGATCCCAGATCCGCCGCCCCGGCACCGAAGGCAGCGCCGCCACCATGCCGACCAACACGACGAGGTCCACGAACGCAACGAAGGCGGCACAGACGAGGAGCCTTCCGACCGCCCCCGGGACGGCAAAGCGACGAGCGAGGCGCGCAAGGACGACGAATCCCACACCGTAGGCCAGGGCCCCGAGTCCGGTGACGCCGCCCGCATCGAGGTCCTGCACGTACCCCGCCAGTACGGCCAGTCCGACCCCGAGGGGCATCGTCACCCCCGACCAGGCGAGTTGCGCCGTCAGGATCGCCGGCACCTCGGGGGCGAAGACGGTAAGGCCGAAGGCATCGGCGAGCCCGCCGGCCAGGGCCAGCCCGGCGATCAGCAGCAACACGAAGAGGGCGACGCGAGCCATGGTCGAACTACTCCACGGCGGAGAACCCAGCCGCCGGTGGATCGGCGGGCGGGCGCTCGGCGAGGGGATCGGCAGCGGGCGCCGGCGCCAGGACGACCCACATGACGAACGCGCGATCGAAGGCCACGAACGGTGAAACCTCGAGATGCTTGGTACCGTCGGGACGCACCTCGATGGCCGTCACGGCGCCGACCGGCTGTCCCTTGGGGAAGATGTCGTCCACCCCACTGGTCTGCACGAGGTCGCCTTCACGCACGTCGAACTCCTCGGGCACCGACACCTCGCACAGATCCTCGCCCACGCCGAAGAGAATCCCCTGGGCGCGGGTCCGAGGCAGTTCCACCGCGACTCGGCTGCGTGGGTCGGTGACCAGCATGACCTCGCTGTAATCGTCGTAGACGCGGTCGATGCGGCCGACCACCCCGTCGGCCGAGATCACCGGCATGTCCTCCCGTACTTGGCCGCGCCCCCGGTCGATCCGGATGCCGATGACCCGAAAGTGGGGCGACTGCTCGATCCCGACGCGCTCGGCGACGAGCAGATCCTCGGTGGCCTTCTCGCGCATCTGCAGGGCCCTTCGCAGTTCTTCGTTCTCCTCGGCGAGCGCGCGCAGACTTCGCACTTCTCGCTCGAGCTCGCGCATCTGCCCTCGTAGCACGGCGTTCTCCTCCTGCAACTTCGCCTGCAGGATCCACCGCTCGAAGAAGGCGCCGACCATGCGCGTCGCGTAGGACACGCCGGCCTCGAGGGGCACCGTGATGCGCCGGATGGCCCGGTCGAACGGACCGAGACGCTCCGGGGTCCGCAGGAACGAGACCACCAGCAACAAAGGCACCACGAGCAGCCCCACCACCACGAGGGCGTCGCGGATCTTGCGCCAGGACGTGGCCATCGGTGCCCCCGCCCTACGGCAACGCGACCTCGCGCAAGAGATCGAGTTCGTCGAGGACGGCGCCCGACCCGAGTACGACCGCGTACTCGGGATCGTCCGCCAGGAACACGGGTAGCCCCGTCTCGTCGGACAGCAGGACGTCGAGATTGCGCAGCTTCGCCCCTCCGCCCGTCAACACGATGCCCTTGTCCACGATGTCGGCGCAAAGCTCCGGGGGCGCCCGCTCGAGGACCGAGCGAACCGCATCGACGATGGCCGACACCGGCTCGCTGAGCGCGTCGCGGATCTCCTCGGAGTCGATGACCACGGTCTTGGGGATCCCGGCCACCAGATCGCGCCCCTTGACCTCCATGGTCTTCGTCACGTCCGACGGGGCGGCCGTGCCGATCTCGATCTTCACCGCCTCGGCCGTACGCTCTCCGATGAGCAGGTTGTAACGCCGCTTGATGTGGGAGACGATGGCCTCGTCCATCTTGTCCCCCCCCACGCGGACACTCCGGCAGGCGACGATCCCGGCCAACGAGATCACCGCCACCTCGGCCGTGCCGCCCCCGATGTCGACGACCATGTTGCCCCCCGGTTCGGTGATGGGGAGGCCCGCACCGATGGCCGCGGCCATGGGTTCTTCGATGAGGAACACCTCGCGCGCCCCAGCCGCGAGGGCCGAGTCCCGCACGGCGCGTTTCTCCACCTCGGTGATCCCGGACGGCACACAGATGATGATCCGAGGCTTGACGAGGGTCTGCCGGTTGTGCGCCCGGGTGATGAAGTAGCGCATCATCGCCTCGGTCACCTCGAAGTCGGCGATGACGCCCTCCTTCATGGGCCGAATGGCGACGATGTTGCCGGGCGTCCGTCCCACCATCTCCTTGGCCTCCTTGCCCACGGCCAGGACGCGCTTGCTGTTGCCGTGGCGTTGGACGGCGACCACGGACGGCTCGTGGGCCACGATGCCCTTGCCACGCACGTACGTGAGGGTGGTGGCGGTCCCGAGGTCGATGGCCAGGTCGTTGGAGAACAGGCCGTATACCCAGTCGAAGAGCATCGGTGGAGGACGGACGGACGGAGGCCGGCCGGAGCGCGCCGGACACGCGGCGCCGCCACGGCGGGACACCCCGGGTACGTGGTGGAGGCCGGCAGCGCCCGTATAGCATACGTTGCGCGGCGCCTGGCCCCCGGCTGGCCGGGGTGCGCCACCTGCGCCGAAGCCGGCGCCCCCAGGCCACGGATCCGCGGCCGCCCGCGCGACGGCCCGTGGCCGCCGCCTTCGCCCCTCGTCTTCGAGCGCGCGGCGGTCCGGGGCCACGAGGTCGCGACCTGCTACCTTCCGCGACGCCATGCTCGAGTTCCTACGCCGCTCGGCTTCGAGTGTCTTCGCCTGGATCATCCTCGGGGTCCTCGCCCTGGTGTTCGGCCTCTCGTTCGGACTCCCGAGCGACAGCCTGACGTTCGGCGCCGCCCCCCTCGTCAAGGTGCACGGAGAGGACGTGACGGACGCCGACTTCCGCTACCAGTACGCGGTGACCTCTCGGGTTCTTCCCATGCCCAAGGACGAACGCATGGCCGAGCTCATCGGGGTGCGCGAGGAGGTCCTCGACGCCATCGTCGAGCGCCTCGAACTCGCGGAGCTGGCGCGTCGCATGGGGCTTGCGGCCACCAAGTGGGACGCCGAGACGCTGACCCTCCACGGCCAGTTCATCGCGCTCGGTGACACCTTCGACTGGCTCGGTGACGCCGCGTTCAACTACGACCTGTTCAAGGACGGCTGGCTCGGCGCGTTGCGGGTGCCCGAGCACCGATACCTCGAGGTCCAGGCCGACGAGATCCTCGCCCGAACCGTGCGTGACTTGGTCACCGCCGCCTCCGTGGTGCCGCCCTCGGAGGTGCGCAAGGCCTACGAGGACGAGGCCAATCGCCTGTCGTTGCGCTACGTCCGGTTCGAGGCCGCCGACTACGCCCAACTCGTCGATCCGACGCGCGAGGAGATCCGGGCCTACCTCGACGCCCATCGCGACGAACTCGAGGCCAAGCGCAAGAAACAGGCCCTTCGGTTCTCCAAGCTGCCGAAACAGATGCAGCTGTACGTCATCGAGGTCCGCAAGGACCGAGACGACGCCGCCAAGCTCGCCGCGGCCGCACGATCGCGCATCGCCCGGGGTGAGCGGTTCGAGGCCGTGGCGCGCGAGGTGTCCACCCACGATTCGGCACGCCGGGGCGGCCGCATCGGTTGGGTGAGCGAGGAGGGTACCGGGTCGGGTCTTCCTCCCGAGGTGGACGAAGCCGCGCGCGCCCTCGAGACCGGGTCCGTCTCCGACGTGGTGGACGGCGAGGAGGCCTACTACGTCGTGTGGGTCCGGGGCCGACGCGAAGGCGACGTACCCGCCGAGGACGCCCTGGCGGAATTGGCCGAAGAAGCCCTGCGCGACAAGCGAGGCAAGGACCTGGCGCGACAGGCCGCCGAGGAGGCCATCTTGGCGGCCAAGGCCGGCAAGCGGCTCGACGACCTGTTCCCGCGGGAGGGCACGCCGGGCCCGGGCATCGAGGCGCTCGCCGGCGGCGAGGCGGCGCCCGTCGGCGCGGACGAAGGCCCCGTCCTCCGGGTCACGGGTCTTTTCTCCAAGGGCAAGCCGATCCCCGGTCTCGGCGCCCAGCCCGAACTGGTGGCTGCCGCCTGGGCCGCCGAGCCGGGTACCGAGGTGTTGGGCGAAGCCTTCGAGATCCCCACGGGTTACGTGGTCGCAGGTCTCGAGCGCAAGGAGGTCGCGACCGACGAGGACTTTGCCGAGGTGCGCGCCGAGTTGGCTCGCCGGCTGGCGCGCGAGAAGGCCAAACGGGTCGTCTCCCACTTCGCGGCCCGACACTGCCTCGAGGACAAGGCGCGAGGAAAGGTCGTCCCGTCCGAAGACCGGATCGCCCGACTGATGACCTACGAGACGAAGTTGGCCGAAGAGGACGGCAAGCGGGTGGTGCGCCCCTACTCCGTCTGCGACCGCGTGGGCATGCGGGGCGGCCTCCTGCGCACGGGCCTGCTCGCCCGGGGCGGCGGCGGCTGACGAAGGAGCCGGCGGCGCCGAGCCCACCGCCGAGCGGCGGGCGTCTTAGGCCCCTCGGGACGGCATCGGGCCACGCGAACGTTCGGTTCGACGTCCGGGTGCAATCGCCGCGCGTGATACGATGGTGCGGGCCGGACCCCGCACGATGGCCCGTCTCCACCCACGAGGAAGCCACTGGCTCCCCGAGGCGCCGCCGCGGTTCTCCCTGTGGTTGGAGCGCGGCAGCCTGGGCCTTTCGGTGACCGACGTTCCGTTACCCTCGGGCGCGCACGTCCGGGCGTACCGCGCGCGCCTTTTGGTACCGCGCCCCTCCGGACGCGTGGAACTGCGCCCTTCGGCCTACCGGACCGCGCGGACGGCCGCCGAGAGCCTCGCGGTGGAACTCGGCCGAACCGATGACGGGCCGTCGAACGCCGCCGGGACGCCCTACGCCCCCTGCTTCGTCGCCCGCCCGGGACGGCCGCCGCTCGTCGCCGGCTTCGAGGTCGCGGCCGGCGGCCGGGCCACCGTGCACGTCTGGTGGGTCGACGTCACCTGTCGCGCGTTTCGCTTGGAGGCGTCCTTGCGCCACGTGCTGTCGTGCGACGGGTGCTCGGTGAGCTACCGCGAAGACGGCGGCGCGCCAGCCGGCACCGCCGTCTTCATGGGCCTGTTCGGTGACGAGCGCGGCCCGTGGCGGATCGGGGACGCTGGCCGTCCGGTGGTGGATCTGCGCCCCCTCGTGGCGGCGCTCCACGTCCGCGCCGGCTTTCGCCCGCCCTCTTCCTTCGATGCGGGGCTCGGTGGGGTCACGGTCGCGGGCGACCGGTTCGTGGCATCCGTCGGCACCCGCGCGGCCGTCGTACCCGACACCTCGGCGGACGCCGACGCGATGGCATCGGAGCTTGCCGGTCACGTGCGCCGCATGATCGGCGGAGACGTTCGGCCGGTGGCGCGGCACATGGCCCGCGACGGGCTCGGTCCCCTCGCCGTCCGCTTCGCCCAAGTGATCCTGTGGGCGCAAGGCGGACGGGCCTCGCCGAAGGCCCACGAGGCCGCCGAGGCCCTCGCCGAGGGGGACGCCCGGCAAACCGCACACCTCCGCCGCCTCGAGCTGGCCGGCGGTCACCTCGAGGCGGCGGCCTCGCGCCTTTCGGACTTCGGGCGCCGCGCAGACCGCGAACTTGGGGTTGCGGCGAGCGCAGCGCGCGTGTCGTTGCTCGCGCGGACGGGACGAGACGACCGCACCGCCGAGGCCCAACTCGCCGAAGCGATCGAGGACGGCGCGCTGTCCAACGCGACCCGCTCCATGGCGGCACGCGCCCTGGCGGCCGCGTACGCCGACACCAACCCCGTCGAAGCCGCACGCTTCGCCCTCGAGGCCCTGCGCCTCGCCCCCGAGCGACGCCTCGAACCGACCATGGCGGGCTTGGTCGTGCGCGCCGGCGTGTCCGACCGGCAGGTCGCCGAACGCCTCGCCGACCCCGACGTGTGCGAGGCGACCCTCACCGCCGCGAGCGACGTCGCGCCCGCCGATCTTGCGGCCGTGGTCCGCGCCGTCGCCCGGTGGGCGAACGATGCCGTGGTGCGCCGGCTGGCCGGATGCCTGCCGCAATCGCAGGAGGTCGCCTCGGCCCTGTGGGACGCCGTCGAGGCGCGAGGCCTCGATGCCGCCCCCCTCGCCCCCTGGCTCGATCTGTTGCCGGGGACCGAGCGCCCACGGGCGGCCGCGGCGGTCGCCCGAGCCCTGCTGGCCCACGACGATCCCCGGGCAGCCGCAGCCGTGGCCGACGCCCACGGTGACGCGCACGACGACTGGGGCCCCCTCGCTCGGGACATCGCCGAGGCTTGCGTGGCAGCCGGAGCTCCCGACGTGGCCTGGCGCGTCGTCGAAGGACACCTGCAGCCGTACGAGACCCTCACCGCACCCCTCGTGCGCCTCGCCCTCGAGCGCCTCGAGCACCCTGCCGAGCCCCTGTTGGCCCGCGCCGACGCCCTCGGGGTGGTCACCGAGGCCTACGCGCTCGAGCGCATGGACGCCAGCCGCAGCCTGCCGCCGGCCGAGCGCGTGGGCGTCCTACTCGATTGGGCGGACCGACTCGCGCCGGGGGCCGGTGCGATCGCCACGGCACGACGCCACCTCGTCGAGGCGCTCGGGGAGACGGGCGCCGACCTCGCTCCGGCCACGGCACGACGGGCCGCCGCGTGGTTGGTGGTTCACGTCGATCCGAAGACCCCGGCCTCCGAAGCCCTGGCGGCCCTCACGGCGGCAGCCGACCTCGGCGCCCTCGAGGATGCAGCGCGTGCCGCGGCCACCTGGTCGGCCCACCCCTCGTCGGAAGGACCTGCCGCGACCGTCGCACTCGCGGGGGCGCGGTGGGCCTTCGATGCGGGCGCCCTGGAACTGGCGCTGCAACTCGTCGAAGCGCCGGTCACGGATACGGCCGGCGAAGATGCGGCCGTCCTTCATCTGGAGATCGCCGGTGCCGCCGGCGACGTGGAGGCATTCGTTCGGGCCCTCGCTCGCATCGCGGCCACCGCTCCGCCGCCTGCCCGGTACGTCGAACATCTCGAACCGCTCGACCGCCTCGAAGGCGCACACCGCCTGCGCGCGGTGGAGCTCCTGACGGCAGCGGTTTCGAAATCCCTGCCCACCGTCGCCCCCGCCGCCCCGATCTTCGACCGCCTCGCCGATCACCTCTCGGCGTTCTTCGCCTCGACGAAGGACCTGCCGGAAGGCGCAGGCGCCGTGCTCGCGCACCTGTGCCCCCTCGACCGCGACGTGGCCTGGCCCGCACGGCGCCCCGTCGCATCACGCCTTCGAGTCGCATACCTGGCGGGCGAGGGCGAGGTCCAACGGGCGCTGTGCATCGCGCTTCGGGCCCTCGTGCACCTCGAAGCGGACACCGAGCTCGAACGCGCCGTCGTCGCCCTGGCCGAGGGCCCGGCCATGACGGCCGACCTCGCCTGGGCCCCGATCCTCGAAGCCGTGGCCTCCTTGCCGTCCGCGCGCGTTCGCGACGGGTGCGTCCTCGCCCTCGGGCGCCTGGCGGCATCTCGCGCCGAGCCGGAGGCGTGTTTGCACCTCGCCGACCTCGCCGGCCCCGATGCGGCGTGCCACCCCGACCTGCTCGAAGCCTACGCATGGGCCGTCGAGACCTTGGGGATCGGCGAACGTGCGGTCGCCGCGTGCATCGATCACCTCTTCGACCGCCGCCGACTGCCGCCAGCCCTCGCCCGGCTCGCACGCCTCGAAGGCGACCCTCGAGCCCTCGGAAAACGCATCGGCCGAGCCGTCGAGGCCCGCGGCGACGGCGGGGCGGATGCGCTGGCGGAGATCCTTGGAACCGCTCGACGGCTGCTCGGCCCACCGGATCACGCCGAGTTGCTGCTCGGCGTCGGCGATGCGCTGCCCGGTGCCGCCGTCGATCCGCACCTCGAAGCGTGCCTCGAAGCCCCACGAAGGCTCGCACCGCGCACGCTGGCGGACCTCGCCGTCGAGCTGCAACGACGGGGCCGGCTGCCCGCGGCGGCCCGTGGCGAACTTTCGACGATCCTGGCCGAGTTCGTCGCGCAGATGCCGACGGAGCGCCACATCCTAAGGGCCCTGTGCGCCCTCTCCGACGGCACGCGTCCATCGACGGACGTCCGTGGCGTCATCGAGGCCATCGAACGACGCCGCCCGCTCGGCACGCTCGGCGCCCCTGCGGTCACGCAGATCCTGCTCGCCTGCTTCGAACGCGCACCGACACCGCAGGCTGCCGACGCCGTGGTCGATCTTGCGACGACCCGGATGGACGACGACGAGGTGGTCGAAGCGTGCCTTTCGGTGCTTCGGGAGTGGAACACCCATCGACACGCCTGCGAACTCCTCGACCGACTCGCCAAGGCGCGCTCCGGTTCTGCCCGTGTGGACGTGCTCAAACGACTCGCCCACGTCCAACTGGATCTGCTCGGTCGAGAGGATCTGGCCTACGCGACCCTCGAACGGGCATGGCACGACGCGCCCGACGACCCGGACGTCCTCCTGTCCTTGTTCGACACGGCCGAAGCGTCACAGCGCTTGGCCGACGCCGCGCGTTGGACGACGGAGATCCTGGAGCGTCTGCCCCTCGGTGCGGACGCGGCGTCGGACCTGGCCGGCCGGGGGTTCGACGCCGCCATCGCCTGTTTCGACCTGGACCGCGCTCGGCGGATCGCACGGTCGCTCGCACGGCGCCATCCCGACGCCGCCATGCTCGAGAACCGCGCGCGGGATCTCGCAGCGCTCGACGGTGACGCACCGGCCCGGCTCGACCTGCTCGAACGGGTTGCGCACCGTGCGTCTGGGGCTGCGGCCCTGGCCGCTCGCATCGAGCGGGCCGTACTGCTCCACGACGTCCGAGGCGCGACCACCGAGGCCCTTCGCGAGCTCGAGCGCGTCCGCGCCGAAGCCCCGGACCACATCGACGCCTTGACGGCCTCGATCCGGATCCTACGGGACGTAGGATCCGAGGTGGAACGCTTGCCGTTGCTCGAGCGGCTGGCCCCACGGCAGATGCCGGCCGAACGCGTGGAGACGCTACGAGAGATCGCCCGCATCCATCGTCGCTGCCGCATGGACCTGGTGGCAGCCGAACGCACCCTGCGCCTTGCGCTCGACGCCGCATCCCACGGCGGCCTGTCGGACGACCGGACGGACGTGTTGGTGGAGGAGTTCATCGACGTCCTCGAGGAACAAGGGAGGATCGCCGATGCCGCCGCCTTCTTGGCGGGGCATCTCGCGGCCTTCCTCGACGACGGGACCGAGGCGGAACCGGCCGGTGAGGTCCGCATGCGCTTGCTCGGGCGCCTCGCTCACCTGTACGCCCACGCCCTCGAGGACCGCGACCGAGCGGCGGTCATCTACGAACACCTTGCGCGACACGGCGCATTGCCCGACGAGGGCTTTTCCGTCCTGGTTCGAAACTACCGCGATCGAGGTCGCTACGAGGACCTCTTGCGCCTCCTCGACGGCCGCGTCCGCGCGCTCAGGGCCACGGGCGACACCAAGCGGGCGGCGGATGCGGAGCAACTGGTGGCGGACGTACTCGAAGGGCCGCTCGGTCGTCCCCACGAGGCGGCGTATCGCTGGCTTTCGGCCTATCTCGAAGACCCGCCCGCACGCCAACACGCGGGGCGACGTGCCAGGGTTCTTCTGTCGGGCACCGATGCGGTGGCGAACGTGGCACGCAACGCCTCGTCCCTCGTGGCAAGCGCATCCAAGGGGTCGCAACCGTGGGGTTGGGCGCTGCTCGGAGACGTGCTCGCCCCCCACGAAGCCTTCGAGGCAATGGCGGAGACGTGCTACCTTCGGGTGCTCGACATCCATCCGGACTTCGAGCCGGGACGATTCGGTCATGGACGCCTGCTGGCACGACAAGGGCGGCTCGACGAGGCGTGGCAATCCCTCGCGCCCCTCGGCCGGCCCCAGGGTCCGGCGGCAGCCCGCCTTGGCGACCACGATCGGGCTCAAGCCGTCGCCCTGGCGGCCCGCATCGGGGTTCGGATCGGCCGTCTGGCGGATGCGGAGGCCCTGCTGCGCGCTCACCTCGATGCCTACGGCCCGTCGGAACGCGTGCTGTGGGAACTTTTGCGCATCCACGAACGGCAAGGACGACGAAAGGCCCAGGCCGAAGTCCTCGAGCGCCTGGCCGCTTTGCCGCTTGCGGCCATGTTGCGCGCCGAGGTGTCGTATCGTCGCGCCCGACTGCTCCTCGACGGTGAACCGGACGATTCCACGGCGGAGCGCGCCCGCGTTCTCCTGCTCGAGGCCGTCACCGCCGATGCACGTCACGCCGACGCCCGCAAGTGCCTGGCCGCCCTCGCCCGGGACCGGCGCGACTGGACCACCTACGCCCAGACCCTCTTCCTCGGCGTGCGGGAACTCGAGCCCTCCATCGAGCGAGCGCGGCTGCAGGCCGAACTCGCGGAAGTCTACGCCCGGCACCTCGACGACCCCGAGAGCGCGCGAAGGAACATCGACGCGGCCCTCGCGTCGGCCCCCGACGACGAGGTGGTCCTCGAACGCCTTCACCGCGCGGTCGCCACGGTGGTGCGGCCGGCCAAGATGGCCGCGGCCCTCGCCCGCGCCGCCGACGGTCCGAGCGAACGATCGGAACGCAGCCGAGCCGCCATGCTACTGCTTGCCGCGCGCCTGTACCTGCGGGACGACGACCTCGTGGCGGCAGAGGACGCGGCGCGGCGCGCCCTCGCCCACGTCGAACCCCACGACGTCATCGCCAGGCGGGCCCGAGCGTTGCTCTCGGAGATCGACCGGATCGACCATCGCGATCTGAGGACCGAACGCGCGACGCTGCGACGATGGCTCGAGACGGAAGACGACCCGGAAGAGCGAGCGAACATCCAACTGCGCCTTGCGGAGGTGTGCCTTTCCCTTGCGGACGGGCCCGCGGCGCGTGCCGTGTTGCGTGATGGCATCGCCGAGCACTGGCGCGGCGAGGCCCCCGGGCGCGCAGCACCACTCGTGCGCCTCTTGGCGGAACACGGCCTCGCGCCCGACGCGGCCCACCACGTTCTGCGCGTGTTCGAGCAATTGGCCGCCTCCCTGCCCGCACCGGCCGGCGGCCTCGCCCACGTCGAGGCGGCCAAGATCGCCATCCGTCTGCGACGCACCGAGGCCGCAGCCGCCCACGTCGCCGCCGCCGCCGACGCCGACGACCGGCCCACGCGCCTGGCCGTGGCCTCGTGCCTCGAGGCGTGGGTCGAGGGACTCGACGCCGGCCTCGCTCGGGATCTGATCGTCGCCATGGGCGACGGCGCCATGGCCGTGGCGTCCTCGAGTCCCCCGGCCGCCGTGGGGATCGGTCGATTGGCATCGGTCGCCGGCCTCCACGACCGAGCCGTCCGCCTGTTGACCTGCGGTCTCGCAGCGGCCCGCGAGCAACCGACGGCCGTCGACGCGCTGCGGGCCCTCGCCGAGGCCCACCGTGCCGCCGACCGACCGGGCGATGCCCTCGAAGCGCTGGTGCGGGCCCACGAGACCGCCGCTCGGGCAGCCCCTACGCGCCTCGCCGAGCTGACGAACGCTCTCGTGGGGTTGGCGAGCGACCTCGGGCGTGACGACGTGGCGTTCGAGGCCCTCGGTCGCGCGTTCGCAGCCGGCGTGGTGGAATATCCGTGGATCGCCTGGCTCGAGCGCCTGGCCACGCGTCTCGATCGCCCCGTGGAGGCCATCGCGTGGCTCTCGGGCGTCCTCGGGGGCGGGCGCCGCCCCCCGGACGTGACGGCCGAACTGCTCCGCGCCCGTGCGGAGTGCATCGTCGAGCATCCCGTGGCGTGTGGCGTGTCCGATCCCGTGGGCGAGGCCTACCGGGACCTGTGCCGTGCCTTCGAGATCGACCCGGCCCACCGCGGGGTCCAGTCTGCGCTGCTCCCCATCGCCTTCCGCCGCAGGGATTGGGCGCGGGTCCAGGCCTGCGCGGTCGGTCGCGCCGTCGACCCGGCGGACCGCGCCGCCACCGTGCTCGGTGGCCTCGCCATGGCCGTCTTCGAAGGCCGTAGCGAATGGGCCCTTTCCCACCCGCCCCTTCGCGACGAAGAACGCAGGACCCCGGCGGTGGGAGATGCACTCCTCGACGCCCTCCTGGCCGTGGCGGAGGCCGGCCCCCTCGCCCACCTCGACGCGGTTCTGCGGGCGGCCTCCCACCTCTTCGGGGGCACGTCGAACCTGACCGCGGAGCTCGACCGACTCGCCCGGCTCCACCCGGATCACGCCGGGGCCATCCTCGCCCTGGCACGGATCGACGAGACGAAGCAGGCGACGGCCCGAGCCCATCTGCGCTATCAGTGGGCGGCGTTCTTGGCGCCCTCCGGTCCGTTGCCCGCCTGGGTGCGCACCCTCCCCACTCCAGGCCCGGGCCCATGGCCGCCCCAGCCCTACGCCCACACGGCCAATCTCCCCGGAGCACTCCTCGCGGCGATGGCCCATGCCCCCGGTCTCGGGCGCACGGACGAGGGGCGGACCGCCTCGGCCGCACGACCGCGGTACCCGGACCTCGTCGACCTCGCCCGTCAGCTCCTATCCGCCCTACGTGGCCAGCAGGCACCGCCCGACGTCCGCGTCGTCGAACGGGCCGGCCCACGCCCCGTCGACGTGCCGTTCGGCCGGCCAAGCCCGATCTTCGTGGACGTCCGGGCCGCCGATCTTCCTCCCGAAGCGTTCCAAGCCGCCCTGGCGGTGGCCTCCGTGGCCGCCCGAACGGGGCTCGGCCCCGTGATCTCCGCGGGTTCCCCCGCCCTCGTGGACGTCCTCGACGCCTTGAACCACGTCCTCGATCCCCGGTACCGACCAGCCTCCGAGGCAGCCGCCGAACTCGCACGCCGTTGGTCGGCGGATCCCACCTTCGTCAAGCGGATCGCGGGCACGCCCGATGCGCGTCGGCGACTGACCGACGAGATCCTGGCCGTTCTCGCGTCGCCCGAGACTCTCGACGACACCGTCGGTCGTTTGCGGCACTACGTCTGGGTGGAGGCGATCCGCGCGGGCGCCCGCCTCGACGGTCTCCTCGCCTGGATCCTCGGCCGAACCCCGCAGGACCCCGGTGCGGCGCGACGCGCTTCCCACGCGCCCCCCGTCGCGCCCCTCGTCCGAGCGCTGGACCTGCTTTGAGCCACGCGCGGCGACGCTCGCCGGACGACTCCCACGCCGCCGGAGTGGACGACGTTCAGAAGCGAAGCTGCACGTCGAACTGGGCCGCCATGGGGTTCTGGAACTGGGTCTCGACCCCGAAGTTGCCCTGGGGCGCGAGAATCGTTCGCTGGAAGAACTCCGTAGGCGACGAGGACGACTGGATCTTGGCGTGCTTGAGATCCGAGAGATCGCCGCCGGCAATCGGCCGGGACTGCTGGAAGGAGTACACCTCGTCCACCCGCAGCACGGCCTTGGCGTTGGTCACGTTGAGCAGCCGCGCCGAGATTTCGAATTCGAGATCCTTGGGCAGCGGATAGGCGTAGCCGACGCTGAGGTTCCACTGATAGTTCGGCTGGATCCGACCGGCCGCCCCGCGGGGCAGCACGTAGATGAGGTACTGACCGCTGTAACGGTTGTTGTCGGCCCGAAGGGAGACCGGATAGCCCGAGCTGAAGTTCAGGCTCGTGCCCACGGTGAGGCGCCCGGCCTCGCGCAGGTCGAAGGTGTAGAAGCCGTTGAGGCGTACGCGGTGGCGCTGATCGGTCGGCAGCGGACCGAAGGAGTTGCGCACGAGTTCGGGGATGTCGTACTGGGGATCCACGCCGAGGGTGACCTGCCCCGTGATGGGGTTTACGATCCCGACGTAGTTGCCCACCAGGCGGCTGTAGGTGTAGCTCGCGAGCAGCATCCAGTTGCGGGCGAAACGCTTTTGCACCTCGAGGGTGAAGGCGTCGTAGTTCTGGGTGGGCTTGGAGAAGAGCTCGTTGATGCGCTCGAACGCGTCCGCGAGGAACTGGCACTGCTTGAGCTCCCGGGCGATGGGCGCGAAGTTCTCGTCGTCCATGGGCAGCATCTCGAGCTGCGCCTCGAGATCGGCGCACTCCTTCTGCTTCTTCTCGATGTCCTTATCGTCGATCTTCTCACCCGGGTTGGCGACGATGAAGTTCAGGCCGCCGTCGGTGGAGACGTCCTCGACCGCGCGGCCGAGATCGGTGTGCAGCCAGGCCACGCGCACCAGAAGGTCCTCGACGATCTCCTGCTGGTAGCCGATCTGGAACTGCTGGCGGTACATGCCCTTGAGCCGGGGGACCACCGAGCCCGCCGTAAGGCCCGTCGTGGAGGACGGAAAGTCCACGCACCACTCGGTCGGCTGACCGTTCTCCACCTTGGGGAAGGTCCCGTCGGCGGTCTGCACGAACTGGCCTTCGCAGTCCGAGTTGCGATAGGTTCGTTGGACGTTGATGAGGCCGCCGAACACCCGGCTGGTCAGCTGCAGCGGAAGCGGCTGATAGAACCAGCCATAGCTCGCATAGAGGCGCGACTTCCCCTCGTCCGTCCAATCGTAGACCATGCCGATCCGGGGTGCCACGTTGTCCCAGATGAGCATCGCGCGGTTGCCGAAGATGTTGCGCATGTCCTGAATCTCCCACCGAACACCGGCGTTCAGGTAGAGATTGGACAGGATCGCCCATTTGTCCTGCAGGTAGACCGCGTAGTTTTGGTTGGAGAGCTTGACGTCGTAGGCGTCGGCACGCAGGCCATCGCCCTTGGCCGTCGCGATGGCGCGCAGGTCGTTCTGCTCGAAGCGCGATCGACCGAAGCCGAACGTCGTTCGTTGATCGGGGTTGTCCACGTCCACGAGGACGAAGCGATGATTGTTGACCCGGGTGCCGAGGCCGATGCTGTAGCTGTCGGTCGCGGGGTCGTAGCAACCCTCGCCGAGATCCTTCTGCCCCGCCGGGCAATCCGCGTAGAACGACGAGAGGTTGCGCCCCGAGTAGGTCGCGTAGGTGTCGCGCTCGATGTGCTCGATCTGCGTGCCGTACTTGAGCTGGTGGGAGCCCGCCTTGCCCGTGGTGAAGAAGTGGGTGAGCGAAAGGCGGCCCTCCACGCGCCGGGAGGTGTCCCGCCCGTACTGGCCGATGCCGCCGGACAACCATCTACGGACCGGACAGGACAGCCCCGGAAGCGATGCCGAGTTGCAGGCCTCCTGCACACCCGGCGCGAGATCGACCGCGTTGTCACGATCGAGGAACTCGAAGAGATTCTTGCCCTGGGTGTCCGACTCCTGGGTCGCCGGAAGGTCGTACCAGTCGGGGTTGTCGAGCTTCCAGGCCTCACGGCTCGCGAACTGCGAGAAGGCGATGCCGGCGTCGATCTCGAGCTTGTCGTCGGCGACGCGGCCGAGGTAGCCCAAAGAGATCGTGAACTGGTTGCTCAAGTCCCACCCGAAGTGGTCGTTGATGACGCCGCTGGCCACGCGGGAGGCACCGCCCAAGGGATCGGCCGTCGGGTTGCCACCGAATGCGTTGGGATCCGACGAGAAGGGCAGCCGGTAGGACCTTCGAACGAACCCGGGGCCACCGAGGCCCGTCAGGGTGATCCGGTGCTTGGGGTTGATCGCCCAGTCCAGGCCGAGCACCCAGCCCGCCCCGATGGCCCGGGTGGGGAACTTCTGCTCGGCGAACTTCTCGGTGGCGATGTAGTTGCCGCCGTCGACGCAGTCGTTGTCGCCGTTGAGGTACGGACAATCCTCGAACCCGCCGGACCCGTCCTTGTCGATGCGGTGGTAGAACTGCTGGACGAGGGAGTAGCCCGTGCCGCCCACCTGGACGCCCGCCGACCAGAACAGCTTGTCCTTGATGATGGGCCCGGACGCCGCGACGACGCCCTGCATGGCGTAGTTGGGCACCTGCGTGACGCGCAGGGCCTCGTCGGTCTGCAGGATGAACCGCGGCTTCGCGATACGCGGCGTGACGGTGAAGCGGGCGATACCACGCACCTTGTTGCTGCCCGAGATCCGTCGGGCCTGCACCTGACCACCGGAGGCGCCACCGAACTCGGCGTCGTACCCCGACTCGGTCACGTTCACGGTGTCGATGAACTCCTGGACGATGGTGGCGCCCACCGTACCGAAGGAGGGGTTGTTCACGCTGGCCCCGTCCACCGTGTACTTGGACTCGGCGCCCGACGTGCCCGCCAGGGAGATACCGGCCCCGTCCCGGGTGGCCGTCGGCGACATCTCCACGACGTTGGTGAAGTCGCGGCTCGTATCGCCGACCGGAATGTTCCGCGCCTCCTCCATGGAGATCTTCGTGGTCACCTGGGTATCCGACCGCACCGGGGCGGCATCGACCACGATGACCTTCTTGAACTCGGACTCCGGGTTGATCTTGAAGTTCGCCCGGGCCTTCATACCGCGGGGAAGTTCCGTGACCTTCGAAACGTCCGCCTTGCCGAAGATCACCTGGATTCGATAGGTGCCAGGGGGAAGATCCCGGAAGACGTAGAGTCCTTGCGCGTTGGTCGTGGTCTCGCGCTCGCCCTGCAGGCAGGTGCACTGCAAGATGACGATCGCGTCCTTGATCCGCTGGCCGGTCTTGGAGTCGGTGACGACACCACTGATGGAGCCGTCGTCCGCGGCTTCCGCGCGGGCGGGGGCCCCAAGGAATAGGCCGGCGGCGGCCAGGGTTGGAACGGCAACGGCCAGGTAGCCGGGGAGCGACTTCGAGAGCAGGGAGCGAGCGCGCGTCACGGGAGGGAACTCCTTCGTGGTGCCGAAGTGCGGGAGGCGGCGCGGGTGGGCGCCGCGGCGAGCGTGCGCGGGTATAACACGACTCGAAGGCCCCGATCACCACCCGCATGCTGCCCCGGCCTCCCGTTCACCGAACACCGTGAATACGACACCGGGACGCCGTGGCCGGGGCAGCGGGGAGAGGGATCGGACACGTACGCCCAAAACGGGGGCGCACCGACGTGCTTACAGCTCCCGGCGGGGCGCCGACCGCCGCGAAGGGGCCCGCCGATGGTGAGCCCGCCTTGCGAATCCGGCGCCCAAGGACGGGGCGGGCCGCACCACCGCCTAGAAGCGCCCGGAAAGGCCGATCCCCGCGTAGCCGATACCGATCTGCGGGGAGATCCGCAACGCCCGGTCACGCGCCGCCGCCTTCGACTTCTTGTTGCCGACGGCGTAGAGGGCTCCGCCCGTGGCCAACAGGGCCACCCCGAGCCCCCCACCGATGGCGAACCCCAGGGCTGCATAGAGGTTCGCCCGCTTGCCGTTGCGGACGATGGTCGCACGCCTCTCCTTGAGCGTGCAGTACTCCTGACTGACCTCGTCCGCATTCTGCGGAAGCGTCTCGCACGTCGCCCCGTCGTAGAACTGTGCGATGTCCGCGTCGGTCAGACCGTTTTCCTCGATCTGGTCGTCGGTGTCCCGCAGATCCCGGTCGAACTTCACACTGTTGCCGACGTGGATCGCCCCGACGACCACGCCGGTCACCACGGCGACGCCCCCGACGGCCATGGCGGCGATGCCGCCGAGCTTGAGCTTTCGCCCCGGATCGGGGCCCGCCGGAGGCACGTCCGTCGGCCCGCGGCTGGCCCCCTCGTCGGGCTCGGCGACCGGCGGGGGCGGCTGTTTCGCCCGCTGTTCGCCCGTGTCCTGCTCGGCGTGGTCGGCGGTCCGGCGGTCGCGTTCGCGCTGCTCGGCCTCCTCGAGTTTCTGCTCGATGAGTTCGAGCTGCGCTTGGGCCTCGGAGGGGTCTCCGAGCCGTTCCGGATTGCGTTGTGCCCGCGCGACGAACGTCTTGAGGACGCTCCGTGCCTTCCGCAGGTGCTTGATGTCGCCGCTCTCCTCCCACCACCGGTAGTAGGAAAGGCCGATGTTGAAGAGCAGCAACTCGTTGCCGCTCTTGGCATACGACTCCTCGAAGGCGGCCACCGCATCTTCCCAGCGGCCGACGTCGAAGGCCGTCTTGCCCTCACGGTACAGGCGCTTGGCCTCTTCGACCTGGTCGGCTGCCGGGCCTGCCGCCGCGTGCGCCACCGGAACCGGCGCCCATGCGAGAAACATGGCCGCCTGGAATGCTGCAATGCGCTGCCGCACGACTGCGGACGGTAGCAGCGAGAACTCGCTCACGGCAAGTTCACGATGCGGACGTCCCTTGCGCCGATGGGCCGGGCGAGGAAACGGCTCCCCACCCGAGCGAACCGCTCGGCACCGTCCGTCGCAAGCAGGACCAAGCCTCCGCTCCCGCGTCTCGCGGCTGCAAGGCCGGTTGCGTGGAGTTCCGCGGAGATCCGGCGGGCGGTGGTCTCGGCCGAATCCACGAGCCGCACCGCGGGCCCTGCCACCTCGGCGACCACGCCCGAGAGCAGGGGAAAGTGGGTACAGCCGAGCACGATGGCATCCGGCCGCGGGGAAAGGTGGGCCTGCAGGTAGTGGCGGGCGATTTGCACCGGGATTTCGCCGCAGGTCCACCCCTCCTCGGCGAGGGCCACGAACAGCGGGCAGGCTACGCCGACGACTTCCACGTCCGGGGCCATGTGCGCGATCGCACGCTCGTAGGCGCCCCCGCGGATCGTGCCCTCCGTCGCCAGCACGAGGACTCGCCGCGCTCCGGTCGCGACCGCCGCCGCCGCTCCGGGCTCGACGACCCCGACCACGGGCACGGGGGCGAGGGCCCGCCGCACGGCGTCGAGGGCGACGGCCGACGCCGTATTGCACGCGATCACGACCATCTTGACCCCCTCGGCCACGAGCGCCCGTGCCGCCGACAATGCGTACCGTTCCACCGTCTGCGGGCTCTTCGTCCCGTAGGGCAGACGGGCCGTGTCGCCGAGATAGACGATGGACTCCGCGGGCAGGGCGGCCTCGAGCGCCGCCACCACGCTCAGGCCCCCCACCCCGGAGTCGAACACGCCGATGGGGCGCGGATCGGCCACGTGCGAAGATCCCTAGCTGCGCAGCAGGAAGTTCTTCGCCACGACCATGCGCTGGATCTGCGACGTACCCTCGTAGATCTGCATGAGTTTGGCGTCGCGCATGAGCTTCTCGACGGGATACTCCTTCGTGTAACCGTACCCGCCGAAGACCTGTACCGCGTCCGTCGTGCACTTCATCGCCAGATCCGCCCCCATGGCCTTGGCGATGGAGGATGTGCTGCTGCGACGGATCCCCTGATCCACCTCCCAGGCGGCCTTCATGTAGAGCAGCCGGGTCGCCTCGTAGGCCATGACCATCTCGGCGATCATGAACTGCACCGCCTGGTGCTGGGCGATGGGTTTCCCGAAGGTCTTGCGTTCGAGGGCGTAGGCCTTGCTCTCGTCGGCCGCCCGGCGGATGAGCCCGGCGCACTGGGCCGCAATCATGGGGCGCGACTTGTCGAAGGTCTCCATGGCGATGGCGAAACCGCCGCCGGGTTCACCGAGGAGATCGTCGTCGGTCAGGGGCACGTCCTCGAAGATCACGTCGCACGTCTCGGAGGCCCGCTGGCCGAGCTTGTTCTCCTTCTTGCCCACCGAGACGCCGTCGCGATCGGCCGGGATGACGAACGCCGTGATCCCCTTGTGCCGGGCTGCCGGATCGATGGTGGCGAAGCCCGTGAAGAACGCGGCGTGCCCGGCGTTCGTGATCCAGCGTTTCTGCCCGGTAAGGCGCCAGCCGTTGCCGTCCCTCGTAAGCCGCGTGCGCATGCCCGCCACGTCCGAGCCCGCCTCGGGCTCGCTGCAGGCGTAGCTGATGAAGCGAAGGTCCTCGGTCAGTGCCGTCAGATACTTCTGCTTCTGCGCCTCGCTGCCCGCGATGAGCAGCGGCAGCGCCCCGAGATGGTTGCACATGATGCTCGTCGCGATGGCCGCGCAGCCGTACGCCAGTTCCTCGGCGATCATGCATCCTTCGAGGGTCGAAAGGCCCAGTCCTCCGTAGGCCTCGGGAATCTCGACGTTCATCAGCCCCACGTCGAAGGCCTCGCGGAACACGTCCATGGGAAACTCCGCGGACTCGTCGTACTTCGGGGCCACGGGGATGATGCGCTCGCGGGCGAATCGGCGGGCGGTCTCGACGAAGCCCTGTTGTTCCTCGGTCAAGGTGAGGTCGAACATCGGGCGGGCTATAGCACAGATGCCGCCTCGGGCGGCCGCCTTCGCCCCCCGGTGGGCCGTCCGGCACGGCCACGGCGTCAGGTGCCGTTCGAAGTGGGCCCGTCGGTACCCGCCCGGCGGGCGGCGCGGCGCCTTCGGGCCGCGGCCCGCTCGTCCTGCGCGATCTCGGCCGCGCGGCCCCCGAGCACGAACCCGATGACGATCCCGAGCAGCAGCACCCCGGGGATGTAGACGAAGTGGGCCAGAGTCACGACTCGGAGGCTCCGTCGGAGAGGGAGGCGAGGTCTCGCCGCAGGCGCACGACCCGCCGATAGAGGTAGAGCACGTAGAGGGTCACCACCGTCCACAGGATCCCGTAGGCCCAGACGATGTGGGCGTAGTCCGAGGCCGTCTTGGCGGCGGCGCGGGCCTCGATCTGGCGCTCGAGTTCGATGGAGGCCAGGTCGCGCCCGACGACCGGCTCGTACGCGTCCTGGCCGCCCGGTGGCGCCGGTTGGGTGGTGGCAACGATGCGGTGGGTCATCACGATCCTCTAGGAGCTTGCCGGATCGGACCGGGCGAGGAACAGGTCGTCGAGCTGCTGCTCGGCGCGTTCGACGTGGTAGCGCACGGCCACGAGGCCGGCCACGCACGCAGCGATGGGCGCGAGCGCGAAGAACAAGGTTCGCCACATGGACGGCGGCAAGGTCCCGACCACGTCGGTCGTTGGATGGGTCGTCTTCCAGACCTTGACCGCGTAGTAGATGACGGGCACGTCCAGGGCGCCGAAGGCGGCCAGGCCCGCAGCCAGGCGCTCGGTTCCGGCCGCCCCCTGGGTGCGCAGGAGGACGAAGGCGCAGAACACGAGAAAGAGCAGGGCCGTGCTCACCTGCCGCGCATCCCAGGTCCAGGGCGTTCCCCACGTGGCATGGCCCCAGATGGGACCGGTCAGGAGGACGCACAGCCCCGTGACGAGCACCACCTCGCCCGCGGCCAGGCTCAGCGCCTCGGCACGGCGCGAGTTCCGCAGCAGTTGCACCGCCGCCGCGACCCCGGACACGATCGCCGCAAGCATCATGCACCACGCCATCGGGACGTGGAAGTAGAAGATCTTCTGGACGGTCCCCATCTCGCGTTCGATGGGGGTGTCGAGGAAGACGCGAGCGACGGCCAGCGGAAACCACACCGCGGCCACGCACAACAGCACACTCCAGAGGATCCGGATCATCGGCGCCTCCGTTGGGTCCGACCGGACGGGATCGGGACGACGACCGACTCGAACACGAAGGTCGCCATCGATAGCAACAGGACCGCCACGGCCCAGACCTGGCCGACGTAGACCGCCGCCTTCGCATGGCCCTCGATGAGGGCCCGCGTGGCGACGAGGGCGAAGAGCAGCACGGGCGCCGTCAGCGGATACAGGACGACGCCCAACAGGACGCCCCGGGTGCGATCGGTCGCAAGGGCCGAGGCGAAGACCGCCCCTACGGCGACGTAGGCCAAGGACGCCCCCACGACGAGGAGCGCGAGCAGCAGGGGGCGATCGAAGAGGGCGGCCGCTTCGGGGAACAGAAACCGAAGGCCCGCGAGCTGCACGGCGGCACAGGCCACCACGACACACGTCCCCACCAGGGCCTTGGCCCCGTAGATCGCCAGGCGTTCGACAGGGGCGACCAGCAGGGCGACGAAGGTCTCGTGCTCCCGCTCGCGCTCGAACAACCGGGTGAGCGCCAGGCTGCCGACGAAGGCCACGGAAAGCCACAACATGGCCGGCAACGACGCGCGCAACGCCTCGCCGCGCAGGGTGCCGAAGCCCACCCCGAACAGGGCCAGCACGACGACGTCGAAGAACAGGGCCGTCGCGAGCACCTCGAGATGCCGGACCTCCTGGAGCAGATCGTTGCGGGCGAGCAGCAGCGTTTGGCGGAGGCCGCGCACGGCGGCCCAGATGTAGCACAACCTGCGCCGCGGGGGTGCCCTTCCGAGCCTCCCGCCCCGCGGTGGAAGACGCTCCACGCCGGCCGCGTTAGGATGGTCACGACCTTCATGCACCGTCCCGTTCGGATCCCGTCTTCGAGTCGTCGCCTGGCCGCCGTGCTGCTTTGCGCGTGTACGTTGGGAGGGCCGGCCCAGGCCGAACCCCAGCCCCCGCCCCGGGCACCGGTGTCGGCGCCCGATCCGCGCCCCATGGCGGATGGCCGCGTCGAGGTGGGCGACGCGACACCTCCGGCACCGTCCGACGAGGTCTTGGACCACGCCGCCGTGGAAGGCGTTACCGAGCGCATCGAAGCCGGCGCGGCCCTTCCCCCGTCGTCGCAGCGGCAAGACCCCTCCTCCCATGGTCTGGGCCCCCTCGACGCGGCCACCCGTCGTTCGTTCGAGGCGATCCCCTCCGACCCGCCGCCCCCGTCGTTGACCCGCAACTCCCACTACTGGGTCTCGAACGAGCATTCCCACTTCCTGTGGCACGATGCCATCGCCGGCGTGGGGGGTGGATACGTTGGCGTGGGCACCGACCAGAACTACCTGCTGGCCGCATGGGCGCGCAGCGAGATCGTGGTCCTGATGGACTTCGACGAAGCGATCTCCGACCTCCATCGGGTCTATGGCCTGCTGTTCTCGGATGCGCAGACCCCCGAGGACTTCGTGGCATCGTGGCGCCCCGATGCCGCGCCCCACGTCGAGGCCCGCATCGCCCTGGTCTACGCCGACGATCCCCGCCGCGAGGACATCCTGCGCGCCTTTCGCCGCAGCCGAAAACTCGTCTACGCACGCCTCCGTCGCGTGGTGCGGACCTACCGCAAGCGGGGGATCGGGACGTTCCTCACGGATCGAGAGCAGTACGACCACGTTCGCGACCTGTGGCGAAACGGCCGCGTCTTCCCCGTGCGCGGCGACCTGACGGGCGACGCGACCATGCGGGGCATCGCCCGCGCCTTCGCGCAGGCCAACGTCCCGGTGAACGTCCTGTACCTGTCCAACGCCGAGCAGTACTTCGACTATGGGCCTTCGTTTCGGCGCAACATCGTGGAACTTCCCTTCGGCCCCCACGCCGTCGTGCTGCGCACCCTCGGGTGGTCCGGCCACGGATTCGTCGAGGGCGAGGAGTATCACTACAACGTCCAGCCTGGGGACAACTTCGCAACGTGGATGCGAACGCGACGCGTGCGCTCGGCGGGGTTGATGCTCTCGCGCAAACGCTCGACGGACGTACCGGGTTCGTCGATCCTCGACCACGTGCCCACTCCTTCCAAGCGCCCGCCCGAACTCGCGTTGTGATCGGAATTGCACGCGATGCACGACGCGCCCTCGGGCCGTGGGCGGCCGTCGCGATGGCGGCAGCTTGTGCGCGCCCGCCGCCGCCGCCGGACGCCCCCGCCGCACCAACCGCACCTGCGCCGCAGGCGCGTCGTGTTGTGGCCCATGGTGCCGACACGACGCCGTCACGGGATCGGGCCGAACCGGCCCGTTCGATCCCGCCGGCCCGCGATGCCGCGGAGGTCCCGGTCGGCGACTTCGACATGGCCCCCCTCCTCGACCGCGTTCGACAGCGCCACCCCAAGCTCGCGGCCTCCCCGGAGACGTACCGGTTCGAGATGCTCTTGACCTGCATCGACGAGGACGACGGCGTCCCGCACGTGGCCCAAGGACGTTTTCGCACGGACACCGAGTACGTCTACCCGGCCAGCGCGATCAAGTTGTTCGTCACGGCCGCGGCCCTCGCCTTCGTGTCGAAGGCCCGGCGCGGCGTCCCCGGACTCGACTGGGACGCCCCGTTGGCCCGATGCACCGCCTCGGGCGCATGCACGTTCGTCGAAGATCCCTCGAATCGGCTGCCGCCCCACGCCGGCATCGCCACCATCGGACACCTGGTGCGACGCGTGCACCTGGTTTCCGACAACGTTGCCTACAACACCCTCTACGACGTGGTCGGCCACGAGGAACTTCACCGATGGGCATGGGACGCCGGCCTCGCAAGCTTGCGCGTCCACCACCGGATGTTCTCGTGGGCCCCCGCCGAGGTGCAACGGACGACCCCCGCCTTCCGCATCGGTACGCCGCCGCACGTGGTCGCGATCCCACGGCGCACGAGCGACCTCGATCTTCCTCCGCTCCCCTTCGCGTCCACGGCGGTGGGGACCGCGCACGTCGATCCCCGCACCCGGCGTCGGGTCGCCGCCCCCATGGACTTCTCGACGAAGAACTACGCGAGCCTCGAGGACCATCACCGGCTCATCCTCTCCCTCGTGCGGCCCGACCTGCGCGCCGCATCGTCCCTGGGCCTGATCGATCCGGGGATCGACGACGATCTGCGCGAGCGCCTGGTGGCCGCCATGACCGAAGATCCGAACGCCTCCGCCGATCCCGCCTATCCCCCTCCCCATCGTGGAAAGACGGCGTTCAAACCCTTGTTGCCCGGTATCGTGCGCGTGGTGCCGGAGTCGGAGATCGCCTACGCCAACAAGGCCGGTCGTGCCTACGGATTCCACGTGGAGAACGCCGTCATCCGGTACCGTGCCAGGACGGCGGCAGTGACGGTCTCGGTGTACGGCAACGAAGACGGCGTGGTCAACGACGACCGCTACGACTACGACACGGTGACACGGCCGGTTCTCGCCACGGTGGGCGAGGCCGTGGCGGCCACCTGCCTCGCGTCCGCCGCCCCTGCTGCAGCGGCTACCCGAGGCCCCTGACCGGGGCCTCGGCCGTGCCGAGGGCGTCGGAAAGACGCGCGGCGAAGGATGCCTCCGGTGCCCGGTCCACCCGTGCCCGCACCCGGCCCTGCTCGAGGCACACGACCCGATCGGCGAGCGAGGCGTGCACCTCGGGATCGTGGGAAGAAAGGAGCACGGCGGCCCCCTCCTCGACGAGGCCATGGATCGCAGCGGTCACCAGCCGGCGACCGCTCGCATCGAGGGCCGTCATCGGCTCGTCGAGCAACACGAGCTGCGGGCGACCGACGAGGACCCGCGCGAAGGAAAGTCGCTGCGCCATGCCCCGGGAGAAGGTCCGCACCGGCTCGGTGGCGCGTTTTTCGAGCCCCACGCGCTCCAGAGCCGCACGCGGGTCGGCGGACGCAAGTCCCAAGGACCGCCGCAGCCGTACGAGCAGCGCGAGGTTCTCCTCCGCCGAAAGCCACGGGTACAGATGGGTGCCATGGGCCATCCAGCCGAGGCCGCCGCGCGCCCGTGGATCGACGAGACGGCGCGGATCGCCGGCCCATGTACAGCACCCGTGGGACGGCACCTCGAGCCCGGCCGCGATGCGCAACATCGTCGTCTTTCCGGCGCCGTTCGGTCCCCAAAGGCCCACGACGGTGCCGCGCCGCACCTCGAGGTCGATGCCCCGCAGCGCCCACGTTCTCCCATAGGCTCGACCGACGTCCTCGAAGCGAAGCGGCAACAGGTCCACGGCGTCACGGCTCCGTCGTCGTGCCGCCTTCGGTCCCCTCCGGGCCGGTCCCGTCGGACGCTCCCCCCTCCGATCCGGCGGCAGATGGATCGCCCGTGGCCCCCCCGCCCTCGCCGTCGCCGCCTTCGCGCCCCGTCTCGACGGCGGCTCCCGCCGATGACCCGGATGCATCGTCCCCGGCCTGGCGCACCGGCGCGGCAGGCGACGCCGCGGTCGACGAGGCATCCGGGACGCCCAAGTCCGCCAGGGTCCGTGAGATCCGATCGATGGCGACGAGCAGCTGTTGTCGCTCGGCGGGATCGCTGGAGGCAAGGTACCGTTCGGCCAGCGCCTTGCGCTGGGCGAGCAACTCGAGTCGCAGATCCCGTCGGCGCCCGGCCATGGCCCCCCACATGGCCCCGCCGAGCAGGATCGCAGCACCGCCCAACGCCACGTTGCGCCAAATCTTCGGGCGCGTCGGCAGCCCCGCAACGGCGAAGGAGACCTCGGCACCGGCCGGACGCTCCCCGAGTTCGTACAGTCGCACGGGCCGTGCCGGATCGGGATGGGGCGGTGCCTTGCCGGCCACCTTGGGCGAGGCGAGATCGAGCGCCTCGGGCAGCACCACCGACGCCTGCACCACGCCGAACGGAGGACGCCACGATAACTGCACCTGTCCGTCATGGGGCAGGAGATAGGCGATGGACAGATCGACGAGTTCCCCCGGGGGCAGCGGGCCCGACACCACGGCGAACGGGGCGTCCTCGCGCTCTTCGAGGAACCGGCCGGCGGATGGCAGGACCGTCACCGATCGTGCGCCCTCGGGTGCCTCGATGCGAAAGACGCCCGACGACGGCCAATAGGCCCGGCCGCCTTCCACCATCGCCTGGTACACCTGCACCACCTGCGCCATGTCCTTCTCGCGCGGCAAGATCTCGAACTGCACGGCGCTACGCACGACGGCCGGGTCGCTGGTCGTCTCGAACACCCGCAACCCGAGGCGCACCCCGGCCGTCTGCTCCATGCGGAAGAAGGAACTCTGGTAGGGACCGCCGCCGTAGACCGCGCCCACGAAGTAGAGCGCATCCTCCTGCACGGGGACGCCTTCGATCCGCGCGACGCCGTCGGGGCCGGTTCGGCCGCGGATCTCCTCGTCGTTGCCGGCCCGATCCTTCTTGAAGACCGACACGGGCAGGTCCGGCACCGGCGCTCCGCTGCCGTCCTCGACGGCCACTCGCACGGTACCCGCAGGAAGGGCGGGATCGATCCGCGGCGGTTCCACCGGCGGCCGCGTCGCCGGACGAGCCCCGTGGGCCGCCTGGGCGTCGAAGCCCTCGGCGAGGTAGACGGCCTTGGCCGTCTCCCCCATGCGAAACGTCTGGGAGCGCTGGGGCTCGCCGCCTTCCGCGATCACGGCCTCGACGACGAGTTCGGCCTCGGCGGGCACCTCCGGAGGACGCAGGCCCTCGAACGTGGCGCGCCCCTGCGCATCGCTCCTGGCCGTGCGCGTCTCCTCCCGTCCGTCGGGGTGTCGAATCCGAAGGGTGACGACCCGCCCCTCGGCCCGCCCCTCCTGCCCCTTGCGCAGATCGAGGGTGCCGACCACCAGGGTTCCCGGCGGGCGCCCTTCGAGGTCGAAGGGTTCACCGGGAGCCGGCACCCGATCCGGGGCGGCGTGCCCGGGCGAGGCGCCCTGCCCCGCTCCCGCCACCAGCAGAAGGCGCGTCCCGGCGTCCGCACGTAGGGCGAAGGGGCGCGAGACGACCGGCTCGCCGCCCAAGTCGGCACGGGCCGTCGCCTTGCGACCGACGAAGTCCTCGAGCCCTTCGAAGGTCGCCCGGCCCACCGCGTCGGTCGTGGCCGTGCGTCGGGTCGCCCCGTCCGGCCCGTCGATCTCCAGGGTGACCTCGGTGCCGACTGCCGGCGCGTCGAAGCCACCGAGGAGACAGCGCACCGTCACGACCCCCGGTGCGAGCGCGGGGTCGGGCCGCGCGATCCCGGACATGCGACGCGGGTCGATGGCCGGCCCGGCATGCACCGGCACCGCGAGCGCCCAAAGGAACACGCCGACGAGCCACCACACCACGGCCCACCGTCCGAGGGGGGATGCCAAGAACCTCGTGCGCGTCATGTCGCGAGCTTCTCTCCGCAGTGCTTGCAGAATCGCGCGTCCGCATCGTTGGCACCGTTGCAGGACGGGCACGCACGCAACGGCGTGGAAGGCTCGGTCGCAGCCGTGCCGCCTTCCGGCTCGCCCGGGATCCGTCCGGTCTCGGCCAACGCCCGCGCCCACGGGTGCAAGGACGCCGGCTCGTCGAGTGCCCTCAGGACCTCGGCGGCACGCCGCTCGTACCGCGCCCGGATCGAACGATGATCCGCATCGGACAACTTGCCCATGGCGTGATCGAAATCGAGTTCCTTGATCGCCGCGAGCACCCGCCGCTTCTCCTCGAGCAGTTCCCGATAGGTCGATCGAGCAAGGCCCGTGCCCGCCATCGCCACGGCCTCGGCCTCGCTGCGGGCGAGGGCCTCGGCCACCGAGAAGAGCCGCGCCACGAGGTGCACCAGGCTGGCCGCTGCGACCGAAAGTCCCGCCGTCGCCGCGTCGGGGGCCACTCCGCCCACGAGCACCATGCCGGCGAACGTCGCGAGGAAGACGACCGCCCCGGCAATCCACCACCGAAGGTCGCGATGGGATCTCCGTTCAGCCACGGTGCCCTCCTCCCACGCGGTCGGTGAGTTGTTCCCGGCGCGTGCCGATGCAGACGAGGCCTCCGATCAACATCACGACGAACCCGATCCACACCCAGTTGACCAGGGGATTGACGAAGAGGGCCAGCCGCGTCCAGCCGGTGGTCATGTCGGCGTCCTGCATCGCCGCATAGACGTCCTCTGCGATGGTCATGTAGCGCGCGGCCTCCGTCGTCGGCTGCTCGGGCATCTGGAAGTACCACCAACGCGCCGGGTGGAGTTGGGCCACGACCTCGCCGTCCCGCAGGATCGTGAGATCGGCGGTGATCATGTCCTTCTGCCAGTCGGTCGTAGCCCGCAAGCCGTCGTGGCGCACCTCGTACTTGCCGAGTTGCACCGTCTCGCCCGGGTGAACGGTCACCTTGCGTTCGAGATCGTAGGACTTGCCGGCGAACCCGAGGAACATGAGGACCACCCCGAGGTGCACCATGTAGCCGCCGTAGCGGCGTCGTGCCCGCACGAAGAGCCCCAACAGGGCCTCCCACACCGGTTGTGGTCGATTGCGGCGTCGCACCGCCACGCCGCGCACGAACTCCTGGACGATGGTCCAGAACGTAAAGCCGCACAGTCCGAAGCAGGCCAGGCCCCACGGGGAATCGACGCCGAAGGCGGCGGGCACGGCGATGGTGATCGACCCGACCACCAGGGGCATTCGGAATTGCCGGACGAGGTTCGCCGGCGTCGTACGTCGCCAGGCCACCAGGGGGCCGAATCCCGTCAGGAAGAGGAGGGCAAGCCCGACGGGGCGCATCCAATGGTTGAAGAAGGGCGGTCCGATGGTGACGCGCGTCGGAGGTTCGATGCCGCCGAACGTTGCCGGCCATCGCCGGGCCGCCCATTCGACGAACATCCCGGCCCACTCGCGCAGCGTCGGATAGAGGGTGGCGAAGAGCACGAAGAGCGCGGCCGAGAGGAAGAGCCAGTTGTTCACCAGGAAGGCAAACTCCCGCGAGACGATGCTCTCCATCTCGCCGCGGGAACGAAGCAGGGGAAGGCGCCGAACGAGCAGGCCGAAGCTCGCCACCACGATGACCAGCATGAACGCGCCGAACGTCCACGCGAGGGCCGGATCCTCGCCGAAGGCGTGCACGCTCTGCACCACGCCGCTTCGCGTCAGGAACGTCCCCACGATGGTCAGCAGGAACGAGACGATGACGAGCACCAGGTTCCAGACCTTCAGCATGCCCCGTCGCTCCTGCACCATCACGGAGTGCAGGAACGCCGTGCAGGTGAGCCACGGCAAGAGCCCGGCATTTTCCACGGGGTCCCACGCCCAGTAGCCGCCCCAGCCGAGTTCCTCGTAGGCCCAAAGCCCGCCGAGCACGAGCCCAACCCCCAGAAAGAGCCACGAGAACAGCACCCACCGACGCACGCTTCGCTGCCACGCGTCGTCCACCTGCCCCGTGATCATCGCCGCCATCCCGAAGGCATAGGGCACCGCCATGGAGACGTAGCCCAGGTAGAGGCTCGGCGGGTGCACGATCATGTACGCGTTCTGGAGGAGCGGGTTGAGGCCCCGCCCCTTGCTCGGCACCTCGAGCAGGAACGGCTCGAACGGATTCTTCATGAAGACGATGAGTCCGGCGAAGAAGCCCGTGATGATCCCGAGCACGGCCACCGCGTGGGGGATGAGCTCGCGATGTCGGTGCCGGTTCGCCGCCACGGCCAGGGAGGCGAAGAGGCTCGAAAGCAGCACCCAGAACAAGAGGCTTCCGTCCAACGATCCCCAGAACGCGGTGACCTTGTAGAAGACCGGCATCGCCGGGTCGCCGTTGTGAGCGACGTACTGGATCGAGGTGTCGCCCACCAAGAACGCGTAGACGAGCAAGGCCGACGCGAACGCCGCAGCGGCGAACGTGGCGTGCAGCGCCTGCACGCCCGCCTCGACCCATCGCTCGGAGCGGAGCAACACGCCCCGCACCGAGAACGCCACGGTGGCGATGCACGACAGAAAGACGAGGACGACCGCGAGGGTGCCGAGGGTGGAGATGGGCATGGTCAGCGGGTCTCTTTCAGATCGACGCCCTGCTCTTCTTCGTACTTCGAGGGGCACTTGGCCGTCATCTCGTCCGACTCGAACACGGTACCGTCGGCCGAAAGACGCCCGGTCAGGATGACCTCGCCCCCCTCCTGGAAGGTGTCGGGCACGAGATTCGTGTAGTGGACGGAAAGACGCTTGCCGGCGTGTTCGATGACGAAGCGGTAGTCCCCCGTCGATCCTCGCTTCTGTCGGATCGTTCCGGGGACGACCGTTCCGTGGACCTTGATCGTCCGGTCGGCAAAATCCTCGGGCCGATCCACCACCTGCTCGACGTAGACGTATTCGAGCACGCCCTGCCCCGTGTCCGAAAGGGCCAGATAGCCCACCGAGCCTACGAGGGCGAGTCCGAGTACCATCTTCGTGCCTACGGATAGGGCCATCTCATCCTCCGATGCTGATCATGGCCTTTGCGGGTCCACCCGAGCCGTCGAGGGAGAATCCATGGCGCGGGGGTTTGATTCGAAGGGCCTCGGCGATGGCCGCACGCAGCCCCGCGGATCCGCCCCGGCGCAGGGCCGTACGCAGATCCACCGTACGATCGGCGGCCAGACACCCATGCAGACGACC
>RFGU01000063.1 GCA_003696955.1 Deltaproteobacteria bacterium
CGCACCCCTCTCCGTCCCCGCTTCCGGCGCCCGCGCAGCGCCGCCTGCGCTCCCCGACCGGGCGGCACCGTCCGACGTCGACGGCGCCCGCTTCGCCGCCAGGGTGCCCTGGTGCACCTTCGGGGTGACCGCCTCGTCCGAGCGCAGGATCTCCTGCCGTTCGACAGGGCCGACGCTGCGAACGTATCGCAGCCCGCGGAAGGCGGCGGCATGTCGCAGCCACGCCGCGACCGAACGGCGCACCTCGACCGGATCGGACGCCATCACGCCGCGTCTCCTCCGATGCCCACGAGTGGCTCGAGTCGGTCGAGCAGCCACGCGGCCACGGCGGGCTTCGGTCGCGGCCGGTCGAGCCAGCACACCTCGTCGTCGACGAGAAGCACACCGGCGTTCTCCCCCGGGCCGAACCCCCGATCCGGTAGATCGACGCGGTTGGCGAAGAGCACGTGGCACCCTTTTCGATCCCGCTTGGCGCGTGCCTTGGCCACCAGTGCGGCATCGCCCGGCCCGTCGTCATCGAGGGTCTCGGCGGCGAACCCGACGAAGAGGACGCGGTCCCCGAACCGCGCGCATGCATCTGCCAGGATGTCCGGCGCCGTGTCGATCCGGACCTCGCCGAGGAAGCGCGCCAGCGCATCCTTGGGCAGCTTGTGCTCGGCGGCCCCGTCGATCTCGAGGTCGCCCACGGCCGCCGTCATCACGGCCACGTCGAAGGGCGCATCCTCGAGCGCCGACATCACCGCCGCATGCATCTGCCGCGTCGTCGTCACGTCGACGCGCACGACGCCAGGGGGCGTCTCGAGGTGCACGGGCCCGGTCACCAGGTGTACCTCGGCGCCCCGTCTCGCCGCCTCGGCCGCCACGGAGAACCCCATGGTGCCCGTGGACGCGTTGGTCACGAATCGCACCGCATCGAGGGGCGTGCGCGTGGGACCTGCCGTCACGAGGACGCGCCGTCCCGCCCACGTGTGCCTCGCAGAGGCCAGGGTTTCGACCGCGGCGACGAGGGTATCGAGGTCCGCAAGCCGCCCCGGCCCCTCCCAGCCGCAAGCGAGTTGTCCGGCGTCGGGCCCGACGAAGTGGGCCCCCCGCGAACGCAACCGTGCAACGTTGTCCTGGGTCGCGGGATGTTGCCACATGTTGACGTTCATCGCGGGGGCGAAGAGCACGGGAGCGCGCGTCGCCAGCAGGATCGTCGTCGGCAGATCGTCGGCCAGGCCGCCGGCCGCCCGTGCCAAGAGATCCGCCGTCGCCGGCGCGACGAGCACCACGTCGGGCCAGTCCGCCAGGGCGATGTGGCCCACCGGACCGTCCTCGGCGGGATCGAGGCCGGCCACCTCCTGGGTGGGATCGAAGAGCTCCGAGGCCACGGGGTGCCCCGACACCACGGCCAGGGACAGATCGGTGACGAACGCGGCCGCGCCACGGGTCCGACAGACGCGCACCTCGTGGCCCGCCCCACGCAGGCGGCGCACGAGTTCGGGCGCCTTGTAGGCGGCGATGCCGGCCGAGACGACGAGGAGCACGCGGGCCACGACCTACGCCTCCGACATGGGGCGGGTGCCCACCACGTCGATCCCGTAGCCGGACACCCCGACGATCTTGCGCGGGTGATCGGTCATGACGACGATCCGAGAAAGTCCGAGGGCACGCAGCACCTGGGCGCCGAGTCCGAAGCTGCGAAATCCGCTGTCGGTGGGCCGGGGGGGCGCGGCGGACGGAGCGGGCGCCTCCGACGCCTGCAGGCGGCCGTCGAAGTCCCCGACCCCCTGGCCGACGACGTAGAGTACGACCCCGCGGCCCTCGGCCTCGATGGCGGACACGGCCCGCTCGAGCCGGCCGGCCGAATCGTCCTCGTCCCAGCCGAACACGTCCCCCACCAGACGGGCGCGCTGGGCCCGAACGAGCACCGGCGCCCCCTCGGCCGCCACGTCCCCCTTGACGAGGGCCAGGTAGTAGACGTGGGGCCGCAGCGTGGAGCGAAACGAGCGCAGGACCCAACCGCTCTCCGGCGCGATGCCCAGACGGCGCGAGGCGAAGGGCACCGCGTCCACGGCCTCGACCAGACTCTCCCGCTCGAGGCGATAGCGGATGAGGTCGGCGATGGTCAGGATGGGCAGATCGTGCTCCCGGGCGAAGCGCTCGAGATCCGGCATGCGCGCCATCTCACCGTCGTCCCGCATGATCTCGCAGATGACGCCCGCCGGCCACAGGCCCGCCATGCGCGCCAGATCCACGGCGCCTTCGGTGTGGCCCGAACGCACCAACACGCCCCCGGGCTGGGCGCGCAACGGAAAGACGTGGCCGGGTTGCACGAGGTCGTCGGGGCCGCAAGCCGGATCGGCGGCCACACGGATCGTGCGGGCCCGATCCGCGGCGCTGATGCCCGTGGTCACGCCTTCCCGCGCCTCGATGGACACCGTGAAGGCCGTGCCCATGTCGTCGCGACCGCGGTCCACCATCATCGGCAAGCGCAGGGCCTCGACGCGCTCGGCGTCGAGGGCGACGCAGATGAGTCCGCGGCCGTATCGGCACATGAAGTTCACGTCCTCGGGCCGACAGTGCTGGGCGGCGACCACCAGGTCACCCTCGTTCTCCCGGTCCTCGTCGTCGACGAGGACGATCATGCGGCCGTCGCGAACGGCGGCGATGCAGGCTTCCACGTGGTCGAGTCGATTCGTCATGGCGTCCTTTCGCCTCCGCCGGAGAGCACCGATACCGCTCGCACGACGTAACGGGCCAAGGGGTCGACCTCGATGTTGACCGGCGCACCTTCCCGAAGTGCGTCGAGGGTGGTCACGGCGAGGGTGTGGGGCACGAGGCCCACCGCGAAGCCGGAAGGGTCCACCGCGTTCACGGTGAGGCTCACGCCGTCGACGCAGACGGACCCCTTGGGGGCAATCATGGGCAGGAGATCGTGCGGCACGTCGAACCACACCTCGCGGGCCTCACCACGGGACCTCGTGGCACGCACGCGTCCTACACCGTCGACGTGGCCGGTCACGAAGTGGCCGCCGAGGGCGTCGCCGATCCGCAGGCTCGGCTCGACGTTGACCTCCGAGCCCGGCTCGAGGCCGGCCAGGGTCGTGCGTTCGAGGGTCTCGAACCCGAGATCGAAGGCCACGACGTCGGGCTGCGAGTCCACGACGGTAAGGCACACGCCTTGGACGCACACGCTGGCGCCCACCGCGCGATCCTGCTCCGGCAGGGGGACCTCGACGACGAGGCGCCGCCCCTCGGGGCGCGGTTCGACCGCGCGGATCCGTCCACGGCAGGTGACGAGGCCGGTGAACACGCGGGCCGTTGTACCCGACGGACCGCCCGCGTGCACGCCGGCCCCACCGGGCCGCCCCCCCTGGCAGACCGGTCCTCCCCCGACCCGCGGCGCGACCTACGCCGCGCCGCGATACGCCGAGGTTGCGGCCGCAGCACCTATGGCTGCCAGTTCGGATCGTTGGTCACCACGATGCGGGCGATGGCGCGGCTCTCGCGGTACGAGAACACCACGTCGTGGCTCGACTGGGCGGCCCAGTCGAAGGTCCACGGATCCTCCACGTACTGGCACGGGCCGTCGCCCTGGGCCCGCCAGTTCATCTCGCGCCAGCGATACTCGCCCTGCATGCCCATGGGATCGCCGGTGCAGTCGACCTCCATGATGGCCGCAGGATTGGGCTCGCCGTCGACCTGCGCGAAGTACGAGTCCTCGTTCTGCACGTCGAATCCCCGCACGAAGATGTGCCAGGTGTCCTCGCAGGGCACCTCGACGTTCCAGACGACGTCGCCGTCGGGGTTGTTCACGTTGAACGGAATGAACGCGATCATCCCTTCGCCCAACATGCTCATGGTCAGTTCCCAGTCGCCGGTCAGCGTCGCGTCCTCGGCGTCGAGGACGATCTCGTGCACGTCCTGGCAGGCTTGGGAACCGCCCGTGGTACCGGGGCCGGTCGTGGTCGACCCACCGGACATGCCGCCCGTGGTCGTCCCGGCCGATGCGCCGCCGGTGGTCGAGCCGCCCGTGGTACCGGAACCCGTGGACGCACCGCCGGTGCTGGCGCCACCCGTGCTCGCACCGCCGGTCGTCGACGACGTGCTCGATGTGGAGGTCGCGCTGTCCGAGCCCATGCTCGTCCCGGAGGACGTGGACATGGTGGTGGGCGAGCCGGTGCTCGACGACGTGCTCCCGGCGTCGGTGTCCGTCCCGGACTCGGTGTCGGTGCCGTTGCCTTCGACGACGTCGCTGCCGCACGCCGCAAGCCCGAGGGCGAGCGACGCGACGAAGATGGTTCCGTAACGAAGATTCATGGAGGGGTTCCTCTACTTGGGGGTCGGGAGTGGACGAGCGCGCGCCGAAGGCCCCCATGCCCACGGTCGCACGTTCGTCACGATACTCGGCCGTCGGTTGCGCCGTCGAGGTGGGAGAACGTCCTACCGCGCGGCAGCCGACGAGAAGGACCGGTCCACCCGATGGGACGTGCCGTGACGAGCGTTCAACGGGGTCGGCCGCCGCGCGCATCGCCCGCCCCGCGCCCCGGCGGGCGTTTCCTGCCGGCCGGCCGGAGAACCTCGAGCAGGTCGTCGCCGAGTTCCACGGCTTTCGTTCGGACGAAGCGAGGGGCCCCGTCCACGGTCGAGGCCGCCCAACCGGCCACGGCGGCACGCCCCTCGCCGAGGAGCACGGGCGCGCGATAGAGGAGCAGCCGGTCCACCCTTCCGGTGCGCACGAATCCGCCCGCCACCTCTCCCCCGCCCTCCACGAGAAGGGAGCGCACCTCGAGGGATCCGAGCACGTCGAGCACCGCGTCGAGATCGAGGCCGAAGGCCCCCCGCGGAACCTCGAGGGGCACCGCGCCAAGGCCCCGAAGGGTGCGTCGGCGGGCCCGTGCCGCCTTCGGTCCGTGGAAGACCAAGGTACCGGGCCGCAGCACCGCGAGGTGCGGCCGGTCGGCCGTCCGCAGCCGCCCGTCGAGCACCACCGGGATCGGATCGACCCCTCGTACGTGCCGCACCGTAAGGGCCGGGTCGTCGGCGAGCACCGTGCCCACGCCCACGCAGACGGCATGGTGACGGGCCCGCTCCCGATGGGCGTGCCGCCGCGCCGCCGCGCCGGTGATCCACTTGCTCTCCCCGGTCTCCGTGGCGATTCGACCGTCGAGGGACGTGGCCAGCTTGACGGTGACGAAGGGACGACCGGTGCGGACGTGGTGGAGGTAGAACTCGTGGGCGCGCAGGCACCCGGCGCGCCCGACGCCACAGGTCACCTCTACGCCGTGGCGCCGAAGCCACCTGATGCCGCGCCCGGCGACGTTCGGCGCCGGATCCCGAAGTCCCACCACGACCCGCCGGATCCCCGCGGCCAAGATGGCCTCGACGCACGGCGGCGTCCGCCCGTGGTGTGCGCACGGTTCGAGGGTCACGTACATCGTGGCCCCACGAGCCCTCGGACCCGCTGCCCGCAGGGCCCGCACCTCCGCGTGGGCCGTGCCGGCCGGTCCGGTCCGACCGCGCCCGACGATCGAAGCGCCGCGCACGACCACGGCACCCACGCTCGGATTGGGGCACGTGGAGCCGACGCCCGACTCGGCCAGGGCCACGGCCTCGGCCATGAACGCCTCGTCGCACGCGCGGTCCACGTCCGCCAATGGTTACGACTTCCCCCGGCGCGATCGCGCCGGCTCGTCATCGAAGAGGGTGCGCTGCCCGTCGGGCCGCGCCCGTTCGGCCTTCTCCATCTCCCGCAAGAGGGCCTCGAACTCCTCGACGCTCTCGAAGCTGCGGTACACGGAGACGAAGCGGACGTAGGCCACGGGATCCACGTCGTGGAGTTCGTGGGCGATCCGCGCGCCGATCTGCTCGCTGGTGACCTCGCGGCCCCCACCGGTGGCCGCCCAGTGCTCGACCCGAGCGACGATCTGGCGCACGGTGTCCTCGTCCACGGGACGCTTGCGTAGGGCAAGTTCGATCCCCCGCCGTACCTTCGCCCCGTCGAAGGGCTCCTTGCGGCCCCCCCGCTTGATCACGCGGATGAGCTGCTCTTCGATGCGTTCGCGCGTGGTGAAACGGTGGCCGCAGGCATCACACATCCTGCGGCGACGGATCTGCGTGCGCTCGGCCGATTCGCGGGAATCGAGCACCTTCGTCGAGGAGCCGCCGCAGACGGGGCAACGCACGCCCCATCATCGCGCGCCGGCGTCGATCTTCGCAACCCGGCGCCCGTGGCGGCCGCCCTCGAAACGGCCTTCGACGAAGGCGCGCAGGATCGTCTCGGCCAGTCCCGGCCCGACGACCCGCGCACCGAGGCACAGCACGTTGGCATCGTTGTGGGCCCGGCCCATGGCGGCGCTGTAGGGTTCGCTGCAGACGACCGCACGGACGTCGGGGTGGCGGTTGGCCGTCATGGCCATCCCCTGCCCGCTGCCGCACAGGAGCAGTCCCCACAGATCCGGCTCCGCCGAGACCTGCCGCGCGACCTCGTGGGCCACGTCCGGATAGTCCGTACGCTCGTCCGACCGCGCAGGCCCGAGCACGCCGACCACCTCGTGGCCCCACGCCCGCAGGCGCTCGACCAGGGCCTCTCGCAGCTCGACCGCTGCGTGGTCGCTTCCCACCACGAATCGCACGAGCGCTCCCCTACTCCACCCGGCGCAAGAGCAGGCTGGCGTTGGTCCCACCGAACCCGAAGGAGTTGTTGAGGGCGTACTCCACCTGGGCCTTGCGTGCCGTGTGGGGCACGTAGTCGAGATCGCACTCGGGGTCCGGGTCGTCGAGGTTGATCGTCGGCGGCAGCACGCCGCGCTCGAGGGCCAGCGCGCAGATGGCCGTCTCGATGCCACCGGCCGCCCCGAGCAGGTGGCCGTGCATGGACTTGGTGGAGCTGACGGCGAGCCCCTTGTCGGCGTGGGCGCCGAAGACGGCACGGATCGCACGGGTCTCGATGACGTCGGCCGCCGTGGAGGTGGCGTGGGCGTTGATGTAGCCCACGGCCTCGGGCGGCACGCCGGCATCGTCGAGGGCCAGCCGCATGCAGCGTTGGGCCCCTTCCCCGTCCTTGGGCGGCATGGTGATGTGGAACGCGTCGGAGTTGGCGCCGTAGCCGACGATCTCGGCGATGATCCTGGCGCCCCGCGCCGTGGCCCGCTCGAACGCCTCGAGGATCATGACCCCGGCGCCCTCCGACATGACGAAGCCGTCGCGGCTCTTGGTGAAGGGCCGTGAGGCCTTCTCGGGCTCGTCGTTGCGCGACGAAAGGGCTCGCGCCGAGCAAAAGCCCCCCACACCCAGCGGCGTGATGGTGCTCTCCGCCCCTCCGGCGATCATGACGTCGGCATCCCCGCGCTCGATCACGCGAAACGCCTCGCCGATGGAATGGGCCCCCGTCGAGCAGGCCGAGACCATGGAGAAGTTCGGCCCCTTGGCGCCCAGCCGAATCGACACCTGGCCCGACGCCAAGTTGATGATCACCGCGGGCACGAAGAACGGACTGATGCCGTGGCGGGGCCCCTTGGCCTTGTAGGACTCGTAGCAGGCCTCGATCCCGGGCAGGCCGCCCATGCCCGATCCGATGTACACGCCGATGCGCTCCGGCGGGGGCGGATCGTCCGCAAGCCCCGCCATCTGGTAGGCCATGTCGGCCGCCGCGACGGCGTACTGGATGAACGTGTCCATCTGGCGTTGCTGCCGCTTCGGGATCCACCGTTCGGCATCGAATCCGCGCACCTCACCGGCAATCCGCGTGGGAAAGGCGGACGCGTCGAAGCGAGTGATCGGGCCGATGCCCGACCGCCCCTCGCAGACGGCCTGCCAGTTCTCTTCGAGACCGATCCCGAGAGGGCTTATGAGGCCGATTCCAGTAATGGCGATGCGACGGCGAGCCACGGCAACACGCCCCTTTCGCGCCTACTGACCGAGGCGCGCCTTGATGTAGTTGACGGCATCCCCCACCGTCTTGATCTGGTCGACCTCGTCGTCGGGGATCTTCACGTCGAACTTCTCCTCGAGCGCGAGCACGAGCTCCACGATGGCGAGGGAGTCCGCGCCGAGGTCGTCCATGAAGGTCTTCTCGAGGCTGACGTCCCCGGGGGCGACGTCGAGTTGCTCGCAGATGACCTCGGTGACTTGTGCGGCGATGTCGTCGGACATGGATGGCTCCTTTGGGATCGATGGGTGCCGACACGCGGTCGGCGGGTGGGTTTCAGATGAGCAGCCCCCCGTTGACGCGGAGCACGTGTCCGGTCACGTAGGCGGCCGCGGGAGCGGCAAGATAGGCCACGGCCTCGGCCACGTCGGCGGGCGTGCCGATCCGGCCGAGGGGAATCTGTTCGAGCAGCGCGTCGCGCCGGTCGCCCCGGATCGCATCGGCCGTCATGTCGGTCTCGATGAACCCGGGGGCGACTGCGTTGACCGTCACGCCACGACCGGCGAATTCGCGGGCGAGCGCCTTGGTCAGCCCGATGAGCCCCGCCTTCGAGGCCGCGTACATCGCCTGCCCCACGTTGCCCTGCTCGCCGACCACCGACGAGACGTTCACGATGCGCCCGTCGGCCTTGGCCCGCAGCAGATGGCGGGCCGCCGCCTTGCAGCACCGGAAGGCCCCTTCGAGGTTCACCTCGAGGATCCGGCGAAAGTCCTCCTCGGACGCCCGCAACAGGAGCGCGTCGATGGAGATGCCGGCGTTGTTGACCAGGATGTGCAGTCCCCCGAGTTCCGAGACGCAGCGAGCGATGCCGGCCTCCACGGAGCCGGCATCGGAGACGTCGATGGCCACGGGAACGCCACGGCCGCCGGCGTGCTCGATCGCATCGCACACCTCGCGCGCGGCGTCTTCGCGGGCGGCATAGCCGACGGCCACCGCCGCGCCCCGGGCCGCGAGCACCTCCGCCACTGCCCGACCGATACCGCGGGACGCCCCCGTGACGAGGGCGACGCGCCCAGCGAGGGACAAAGATGGCGGCAACACCCGGGCGGCGTCGTTCATGACGGCTCCCCCTTTAGCACAGCCACGTCATCCGGTGAACCGACGGGATGTACCCGCAACGAGCGGTCGATCCGGCGCGCGAGCCCGGCAAGGACCTTCCCGTGCCCGAGCTCGAGGGCCTGGTCGATCCCCGTGCGCATCACCGTTCGCACCGACGCCTCCCACCGTACCCGGCCCGTGACCTGACGCACGAGCAACTCCTTGACGCGCACCGGGTCCTGGTTGGGCTGGGCGTCGACGTTCGCCACGACCGGACAACGCATCTCGGAGACCGCAACGTCGGAAAGCGCCTCGGCGAGCCTGCGCGCCGCCGGTTCCATGAGGCTGCAATGGAACGGTGCCGACACGTCGAGGGGAATGGCCCGGGCCTTTCGCGCCCGCACCGCTTCGACGAGGCGCTCGACCGCCCCCGCGTGCCCGGCCACCACCACCTGACCGCCACCGTTCTCGTTGGCCGGTTCGAGGACCTCGTCGCCCCGCACCTCCTCGCACAGGGCCTCGACGTCCGCCGGGGCCAACCCCAGCACCGCGGCCATCGCCCCCACGCCCACCGGAACCGCCTCCTGCATGGCCTGTCCGCGCAGCCGAACGAGTCGCACCGCGTCCTCGAATCGCAGGGCACCTGCGACGACGAGGGCGGAGAACTCTCCGAGGCTGTGGCCGAGGCACACCGCAGGCTTGATCCCCGTCTCGGATTCGACGACCCGCGCCGCAGCCACCGAGGTCGTCAGGATCGCCGGCTGGGTGTTGGCCGTCAACGTGAGCTGGTCGGCCGGTCCTTCGAAACACAGCTTGGAGATCGCAAAGCCGAGGGCCGCATCGGCGGCCTCGAACACCTCGCGCGCCTCGGCGAAGGTCTCGTAGAGGGCACGGCCCATGCCCACGGCCTGGCTGCCCTGGCCGGGAAACATGAACGCGACGGGACGGGTGGGATCGATGGGCGTGGTCATGGGGTACGTTCCTCCACCGCCTGGGCGGCCACCGGCGCGCGGGCGGCGTCGAAGAGGGGCCGGTGGCGTTCGACCGCGTCGGACAGCGCCGGCGCGAGTTCACGATCGACCAGGCGTGCCGCCTGGACGAGGGCCGTCGCCAGGGTCCGGGCCGACGAACTGCCGTGACAGATGATGGCCAGGTGGCGCACCCCGAGCAGGGGGGCCCCACCGTAGAAGTCCGGGTGCGAGATCCGGCGGATCTCGTCGAACGCGGGTCTCATGAGCAGGGCGCCGAGGCCCACGCGCAGGCTCGACCTCGCCTCGTCGCGAAGGACCTCCGCCACGAGGGCCCCGGCCCCCTCGGCCACCTTGAGGGCGACGTTGCCGGTGAACCCGTCGGTCACCACCACGTCCACCGTCCCGTCGAAGAAGCGCCCCTCCACGTAGCCGACGTACTCGAAGGCCGGTGCGGCGTGGGCCGCGAGGAGCTCGTGGGTCCTGCGCGTAAGGTCCGTGCCCTTGGAGGCCTCGGTGCCGTTGGCGAGCACGCCGACCCGCGGCCGTTCGATGCCGGTCTCCATGGCGTGGTAGACGGCCCCGAGCACGGCGAACTGCACCAGGTGCAAGGGCTTGCACTCCACGTTGGCCCCGGCGTCGATGAGCTGCAGGAAACCGCCGCGGGTCGGCAGTCGCGTGCAGATCGCCGGCCGCTCGATCCCGCGGATCCGGCGAAACTTGAACAACCCGCAGGCCAACATGGCGCCCGAGTTGCCCGCCGACACCACCGCGGCGGCTCGACCCTCCCGCACCAGGTCGAAGGCCACGGGCATGGATGCGTCCGGCTTGCGCCGCACGGCCTGGGCCGGGGCGTCGTCCATCCGGATGGCGTCTTCGGCATGGGCGATCTCGACGGTGTCCGGCAGCCGCCCGCCGAATCGTTCGGTGAGCGCCGGACGCACGATCGTCTCGTCCCCGACGACCAGGACACGCACCCCCTCCTCGACCGCCATGACCACGGCGTCGAGTTCCGGTTCGGGGGCCGTGTCGCCGCCGAAGGCGTCCAGGGCAATCCAGGGCGCCGTCACCGGTCGATGGACCTCCGCAGGCGCGCGGCGCTATTCCACGTCGGCGGCCGCGCCCTCGACGGTGCGGCCCCGGTAACTCCCGCAGCTCGGGCAGGCATGATGGGGAAGGCGCATCTCGCCGCACTCGGGGCATGCGGAGACGTTCGGAGCAGTGATGCGGTCGTGGTGGGCCCGCCGCATGTCGCGCCGGGAAGGAGACTTGCGTTTCTTTGGAACGGCCATGGCGTAATCCGGTGGGGGCGGGAGGATATCGGTTTTTGCGCCGAGGAAAAGGGGGGCGGCGTGCCGTGCCGATGCCCTACTCCTCGGACTCGGAGGCGCCATCCTGCGCCAAGTGCGCAAGCACTTGCTTCCAGGGAGCCTGCACCGTCGCCCCGGGCCCCGACCGATCTCGGTCCGCCGGGCGCTGCGAGACCTCGGAAAGGGCGCCGCCGCAACCCGGGCACGCCACCGCGTCCTCCGACGCCTCGTTCAAGGGGTGCCCGCACCGCCCGCACAGGCCACGACACGCATCGGCGCGGGCGCACAAGGCGCGCATGGGATAGGCGACCGCCCAGTGCTCCCGCACCACGGCGGCAAGATCCACGATGGGCGGGACGTAGCGATACACGTCGAGATCCTCCGCGGAGAGATCGAGGGTCTCCTCGTCCCGCACGACCTCCGCCGCCGACCGCGCGGGCAGGAAGGTCACGCAGATCTCGCAGCCTGCGTCCACGGCGGCGTCCTCGAGGCACCGCCCACAGGGCACCACGAACCCACCCGTCATCCGACCACGGACCAGGACGACCCCGTCGGGCTGGAGGAACAGGTCGAGGTCGACGGCCGCCTGCTCGCCGACCACGGCGTCGGTTCCCGCGAGGGCCGCCTCGAGGAAGGCGATCGGCAGCGTTCCGCGAACTCGACGTTCGCGCTGGCCATGGCGGGCCATCTCGTCGAGATCGATGCGAAGCCACGCCGGATCGGACGGCAGCACCGCCCTATCGGGATCGCGGGCACCCATGTCGCGACAGCCGTAGCGCGCCGACGTGCCCCTGTCAAAACGGGGCTCGCCGCACGCGTTGACCGGGGGATCGGGATTCGCTATTTCGTGCCGACCCGTGCTCGACGCTGGGCAAATTCGGCGCCGCCCGCCGGTCCGACCGTGCGCCCCGGCGCGCGCGGGGGCCCGCCGGGTCGCGCGATCGCTCCGGGAACGGGCCTTGACCTGCCTCGTGGCATGCATCCTTTGGTGGACGTGGGCGGCGCGGGCGCAGGCGGCGGATGCCCCCGGGGAGGCTTCCCCTCCGGCCAAAGCCACGCAGCCCGAAACGGATGCGAAGAAGGTCGAAGCCGATGGGACGCAACCCGAAGCCGACGACGAACCCGACCGGCCCGACGCGGTCGGCCGCGCCGGCGAGGGCCATGGGCGCCCATCGGACGCCGACACCGCGGCGAAACCGGGGGACGCCGACACCGCGGCGAAACCGGGGGACGCCGGCCCCGCGGCGCCCGCAGCGGCGATCCCCGACGCGACGCCATCGCGCGACGCACGGACGCCGGCTCGGGCCGAACCGACGGGCGAAGCGGACGCGTCGCAGCCCGACCGCACCGCCGAGGCGACACGCGAGCCCACGGACGACGAAGCCACGCGCGAGCCCACGGACGACGCCCACGGCGACGGCACCGGGACGGGCCGCACCGACGACACCGAACCGAGTCGACTGCTCCGCAAGCGCATCGTGCCGCCGTTTTGGGTGGACCTCGAGTACGACACCCACCGGACCCGCGCCCTGACGTTTCCGCCGGTCTTCGTCCACCGAAAACCGAAACCAGGCCACCCCGACCGCTTCTTCCACGCCGACCTCTCCCTGACCTTCGGTTGGTCGGTCAAGGATCGCAACCGTCGCAGGTGGCTCAGCCCCCTCGCGCTGTTCTACGGCTCCTTCGGGGAACGCAAGACGGTCTGGGGCACGGCCGCACTCCTGATGGGATACAAGCGGGTCGGCGAGCAGTTCAATTTCGGGCAGTTTCCCCTGGTGTGGTGGTGGGGCAACCGACACGTTCGCAACTTCCTCGTACTGCCCCTGCACTACCAGCAGAAGACGCCGGACAGCTTCAAGGCCATCACCGCCCTGCTGTTCTGGTACGGCCACGAGAACCGTGCCGACCAGAACCCGGCCAACGACAAGTCCCATTTCGTGGCGGCGCCGATCTACTGGAGCTTTCGCCGGGGTTACCGCCGCATCGACGTCGCCGCCCCCCTCTACCTCGGCGGCCGCAACGACGAGAAGGGGCTCAAACACGCCACGTTCTTCCCGTTCCTGCATTGGCAGTCCCGCGAGTTCGGCAACGCCACCGAGCTGTGGACCCCGTTTTGGATCGATCGCAAGGACCGGGCACGGCGCAAGCGGGCCTTCGCGGTGCCGCCGGTCCTGGCGTTCGGCGTGCGCACCCCCACGTGGAGCCACACGTCCGCCCTCGGCCTGGTCCACGTCCACCGCAATCACCTTCTCGGCAGCCGGACCGTCTTCGCGTTCCCCGTCCTGACCCATCGCGATCCGCGGCAGGACTTCCAGATCGTCCTGCCCACCTTCTATCGCTTCGCCGACCGGGAGCGGGGCGTCTCCACGTGGGGTCTTTGGCCCCTCGCCTTCGGACGCAAGACGCCCGACGAACGAAGGGTCTACACGCTCCTCGGCGGCGGGATGCGCGGTCGGGATCGCTGGGGTCTGGGGATTGCGCCCCTGCTGACCTTCGCCCGCAAGGATCCGAAGGGCACGTCCTTCGTGGGCGTAGGCCCCGTGTGGTGGAGCCGCGACGCTCGATCGAACACGACGCGCTTCGTCGCCGCGCCCCTGGCGTACGTGCGCCGCAGCCCGGACGGGACGGCCGTGGGCCTTCCGCCCCTCGGCGTCTTCGTCGGCCGCCGGGGAACGCGCAGTCACCAGGTGGTCACGCCCCTCTTCTGGCACCTGCGCGACCGGGATCCGAAGGCCCCCAAGGACACGTGGGCCGTGCCGCCCGTCTACGTCCGAAGGGCCGACGGCGGCTTCGAGGCGGGCGCCGTCCCCCTCGTCTTCTTCGGCAAGAACCGTCGGCGCACCTACGCCGTCGCGCCCCTCCTGCTTTCGGGCTACGGCCGGGACGAACGGCGCGGGACGAGCCTTGCGCTCAGTCCCCTGGTGTGGACCAGCACGGGCCGGGACCACCGGGCCTTTGGCATCGTCCCCCTGGCCTTCCACGTCCGGCGGGGGACGGACCCGAAGGCGCCCCGCTCGAAGGTGACGGGGGTCCTGCCCTTCTACGTGGGCCGCGCCACAGAGAACGGCCGCCTGGCGATCACGCCCCTGGGCGCCTATGCGCGCAACGGCACGCGGCGGACGTGGGTGTTCGGGCCCGTGTTCGGCACGCGTCGTGAACATCGTCGCACCTTCGGCGTCGTCCCCCTCGTCTTCCACGACCGGCGCGAGGGGAAGGACGGCCCGTCGACCCGTACGGCCGTGGTCCCCCTCTTCCTGCGTGCCCACACACCCGAGGACGACCTCGACATGTGGACCCCGCTCGTTTGGCGCCGCAGGGTCCGGGGCGACCACCCGCGCACGGGGCTTGCCGTGGTGCCCTTCTACTTTCGACAGCGGCAACCCAAGGGGGTGGACGTGGACGCGGGTCTCGGCTTCTTCTACGCCCGCAATCCCACGCGGCGGACGCACACCCTGATCGCCGGTCCGTTCTTCCACCGTCTGTCGCGCAAGGCCCTGCACACGGGCGTCTTCCCCTTCACGTGGTGGAAGGACTCGGAGGAGGAGCGCCGTCTTCTGTCGTTGCCCCTCGTCGTGCACGTCGAGAACAAGAAGGAGCGCTCCCACACCACCATCGCGCCGCCCTTTTGGTTCGACCGCAGGCGCGCGAACGGTCGCCGAGGCTGGGCCGCCCTTCCGTTCGCCGTGGGGAACAAGCGCCTGTACAACCACACGCGCGTCGGGATCGCCGCGTTGGGCTACGTCGACGTCTTCCGCCTGCGCCGCAACACACGCTTCGTCGGCCACGTCCCGCTCCTCTTCCGGTACGAAAAATGCGGCTTCCAGTCCGGCGATGACCCGAAGTGCCGCTACACCCTCTGGGGCAGCGTGCCCTTCTTCCTCTACGGCAAGGACGGCCGCGGGCGCACGACACACGGCGCCCTCATGCTCTACTACTTCGACCGAACGCCGAAGGGGTATCGGTTCTACACGCCGCTGTTCGGCCTGCGCAACGAGCCCAACGAGGCCGTCGCCTGGTATGCGCTGACCCTCGGCGTCAAGATCGACCGCACCCACGTCCGGGCGATGATGCTGCCCCTTTTCTTCCACAAGCATCATCGCCGCAAGGACCAGAGCACGACCGTGGTGTTGCCGCCCCTCTACGTGGGCCAGCACAAGGAGGACCGAAGGTGGTTCCAGGCCGGCCTGCTGGTGTGGCAGTTCCGGCAGCAGCACCAGGTGACGACCTCCGTCCTGCCCCCCCTCTTCTTCTACCGGCACGCCTTCGCGGAGCGGACCTTGAGCTGGCTGCTGCCCATCTACCTGCGGGACGACCATCCGGGCAAGGACGAGGCCTGGACCACGGTGTTCCCCGCCCTCTACGTGCAGCGGCGCCACGGCGAGGATCTCGACGTGGTGCAGTTCCCCCTGGTCTGGCACGTCGTGCGCGGCGAAAACCACGGCACCTTCGGTGCCTTCCTGTGGTGGGACATCGCCCACGAGGGACGGCGGTTCCAGATGGTCCCCGGGTTCTACACGCGCTTTTCCGGGCCCAAGGGCGATACGCGGGTGATCGGCCCGCTGCTCGGCTGGTGGACGCGCGGGCGGGGTTCGTCCGAGGGCGATCTGCACTGGCGTGCCCTCTTCGGCCTCTTCGGCGGCGGCGTCGAAGACGGCGTGCGCTACACGGCGATCCTCGGGGCGAAGATCCGGCACGACGGCGCCCGGGCACGGGCACGCTCGGCGCGTCGCGCCGCGCGCAGGGCACGCCGCGAGGCGCGACGGGCGGAGCGAAGGTGGCGCAGGCGGGCGGCTGCGGCCGAACGCGCCCGGCGTCGCGCGGCACGGGCGAGCGTTTCGCCGCGACGGACCGCTCCGGGGACGTGACCTACCGGCGCTCCGCCTCGTGCCGCACGCGCACGTCGAGGAAGTCCCGCCCGTGTTCGGCGATCTCCACGACGGGGTCTTGGTCCCCCGCGACGCGGCAAAGGCCCCGGATCGTCCCCACGGTCATGAGCCGGTAGTTGGGGTCGTCGAAGTACGGAAACTCCCGATACCGCAGGACGGTGACCGCCCCGTCCTGATCGACCTCCACGCGACCACCCCCCCGGCGCATCCGATCCCACAGGACCGGCACCCGCCGCAGGAGGAACCGACTCGAAGCGAGGGCGAGGAGCACGCGGAAGAACCGCCCGGTCCCGTAGATGCTGGCCTCTTCCACGAAGCGCACGAACACCTGGTCGTCGCCGCGGGCGAGCTGGCCGTAGAGGACGGAGAGCATGTCCTGCAGGGCCGACTCCGGGTACCACTCCCCCGGCAGGGCATCGACGAAGATCGGCCGGTGCTCGGGCAGCATGGCCTCCGCGACGGTCGTGACGAGGTCCTCGCCGTGGGCCTCCCGCAGGTAACGCTGGGCGGAGAGGAACCAGATCCCCTTGACCTCGGTCCCCCCGGTCATGTGCCCCCGTTTCCGGCTTCCGACCTTGGCCCGGACGCCGCTTCGGTCGCCGTCGTCTCGGGCGGTGTCTTTGCCCGCACGATGGACACGCGCAGCAGGCGCTCCGGCTCGTCGGGCCGGTCGTCGGCGTTGCGCGGCACCATGGCCATGTCGTCGGCGAGCGCCACGCTCTCGGGCGTGCACTGGCCGAAGATCGTGTGCTGGCCGTCGAGGTGGGGGGCCGGCGCCAAGGTGACGAAGAACTGGGAGCTTGCGGTGTTCGGCCCGCGCCCCGCCATGGCCAACCGACCGGGCACGTCGAATTCGAGGTCGGGATGGATCTCGTCCGCGATGGTGTAGCCCGCGCCGCCCGTGCCCGTCCCCGTGGGATCCCCGCCTTGGATCATGAATCCGGGGATCACGCGATGGAAGATCGTTCCGTCGTAGAAGGGCCGTGCGATCCACGCCCCCGACGACGGGTCCCGAAACGGGCGCAGCCCACGGGCGAGCCCGACGAAGTTCGCCACCGTGTTCGGAGCGCGATCCTCCAAGAGTTCGCACACGAGCGGGCCCCGCTCGGTCTCGAGGATCGCCCACAACCGCCCGGAACCCTCGATCCCCGCCAAGGCCGTCTGGAGATCGAAGCGGCCGCCGACGGGGTCGCCTTCGGCCTCGGTTGCCCCACCCCCGGACGCCGCGCGGGGCGCCCCGCGCTCCGTCGCAGCCACGCTCGGCCCTGCCTGCGCGGATGCCGACGCGTTGGCCGGCGTACCCCCCGTCCCCTCCGGCTCGCCTGCCAGGGGGGGCGGTGGGACGAACGTGCAGCCTGCCACCAGCACGAGGCCCGGAAGGAACGGCCCACGGCGCCCCCCCGAGGTTGCGTCATGCACGCACATTGCTCGCGGCACATCGTGGTGCAACCCTGCGGGCTTGACAAGCCCGCAGGTGCGGTGGGAAAAGCCATCGCCCCGCCGGCCGTGGCGGGACCAACGAAGGACGACGACCCGTGGCCAACCACAAGTCTGCAGAGAAACGCAACCGCCAGCGGATCAAGCGGCGCGCCCGCAACCAGTACCGCATCTCCACCCTGCGCACCTACGTCAAGCGCGTGCGAAGGGCCCTGGCCGACGGCGATCTCGCCGCGGCCGAGGCGACCCTGCCCAAGGCCATCTCGGCCATCGGCAAGGCGGCCACCAAGGGCGCGATCCACCGCAACACCGCCTCGCGATACGTCTCGCGGATCACGGCAGCCGTCGCCAAGGCACGCGCCGCCACGAAGTAGGCGTCCCGCGTCGCCGCGGCATCGGGGCTCACCCTGCGGGTGGGCCCTTCGTACGTCCGCCGCCTCGCGCGACCGGGGCACGGCGGCGAGTGATCGCGGCGGGCATCGGTCGAGGTCGGCCGCGCGCCCTTCGTCGACGGAGGCCCCGCTACGGCCGGGCCGGCGGGTCGAGGACGCCCATGGTGCGCAGGACCCACGCCTCGAGGGCACCACGGGGATCGCCAGCGGCGAGGACGTGACTCGACTTGAGCGCCTGGTCGAGTTCCACGAGCCCGGCATGGGCGGCCCGCAGGGCCGGGACCGAGAACCGCCGTGCCTGCCGCTCGAGCTTGCGCAACACGAACGGCGGCAGCCGGATCCGCGAGCCGGCCTCGGCTCCGTACAGGCGCACGATCCACAGATTTCGGACCTGGTGGGCCAAAAGGCCCACGAGTTGAAGGGCGAGGCTTCGGTCCGGCACGGAGCGATCGGCGAATACGCGCCGCAGCACCGAAAGTGCGGCGACCACGTCACCGGCCCCGATGGCATCGGTGAGCGCGAACACCACCGTCTTGCGGCTCTCCGGCACGACGGCCTCGACGTCCGCCACGTCCACCCTGCGGCCCCCGTGGTGGTGTGACGCCGTCTCGAGGGCCGAAACGAGAAGGGGCCGAGCAGGCTCGACGGCTGCCACGAGGGCCGCATCCGCGCCCGGCCCGAGCCGGATCCCGCGCCGCTCGGCCTCCTGCCGCACGAAGGCCAGGGCATCGCGGTCGCTTTCGAGGGGGCCGAGCCGCACGGCATGCCCCGCCTTCCCGGCCGCCTTGACCAGTCGCGACCGGCCGTCGAGTCCCGGTGCCACCACGAGCAACAGGGCCCGACCGTTGGGCCGCTCCAGGTACTTCACGAGGGCGTCGATGGCAGCCCGCCCCCCCGGCCCCGCGGCATCCCCCGACGCGGACTTGGCTCCGATCTGGTCCGGATCGGTCAGCTCGACGAGGCGGCGCTCACTCGCGAGCGGAAGCTGGCCGAGGGCACCGAGTACCCCATGGACGTCCCCGAGGGTCCGTCCCTCGAACACCTCGTGGTCGAACGCCTCCATGCCCGGCGCGAGCAGGCGTTCGCGCAGGGCGTCGGCCACCCGGCGGCTCGTCTCCGCGTCGTCTCCGTACAGCAGGAAGACGGCGCCGAGTTCCCCGGTGCGGGCCGTCTCGACCGGATCCGTCGTCCCCCGACGGCCCCGCGCCATGGCTAGCTCCTCCTCCCCGTCCCCCGAAAGAGCCCGACGAGTTCGGCGTGGGAGGTCTGGGGCATCATGTCCGCCACCTCCACCCGTTCGAGCTCGAAACCGTGTCCGCGAAATGCCTTCGCATCCCGGGCGAAGGTCGCCGCGTCGCACGAGACGTACACGACGACATCTTCGGTCACGGCGCAAACGTCGGCGACCAGTTTCTCGCCCAGGCCGGCGCGGGGCGGGTCGACCACGGTGGCCGCGAACCGTTCGCCCTCTCCCCGCAGGGCCGCCACGACGCGCTCGGCCCGCCCCCGGCGCACGGCCACCGGCCAACGTCGGGCGCGCACGAGATTGCCCAGGGCCTTGGCCGCCTCGCGGTCGTACTCGACCGCCATCCCCCGCCGGCTGCGGCACGCCCACGCCCGCGTCAGGTTGCCTGCGCCGGCGTACAGCTCGAGCACGCGCCCGTCGCCTGCCGCATGCGCGCGCACCCGTTCCACGAGCGCCGCGTTGACCTCCGCGTTGGCCTGCACGAAGGAGAACGGCCCGACCCGAACGCCGGTCCCGGAGGCGTCCCGGTCCACGATGCACCGGGTCACCCCCACGTGGCGTCGCATGCGTCCACCACGAAGCTCGATGCCCACCACGAGTTCGTCGAGCATCGCCTCGCACCGCGCCACGATTTCAGGGGTCGGCCGCACGCCGGACAATCCGAGCACCACGCGCCCTCCGACGTCGAGGCCGAAGACGTTGCCCTGCCTCGGCAACCGGTCGGCGAGCGCCCGCACCCGTTGCATCGCCGCGTCGAGGGCCCCGGTGAGGACCGGACAGGTGGTCACGTCCTCGAGCACGTGCGCCCCGGCGCGGCGGAATCCGAGCCGAAACGCGCCGTCCTCGCCCCGCAGGTAGTGCATCTTGACCCGCCGCCGATAGCCCAACTCGGGCGCCTCGCCGACCGCCAGGGTCCCGACCTGCACGCCTTCGAGGCCGGCGATCCGGCGCAGTTGCTCCGAGACCACCTGCCGGCGAAAGCGCGCCTGGGCGTCGGGGGCGGCGAAGAGCCAATCGCAACCACCGCAGACGCCAGCCAGCGCACAGGGCGGCTCGCGACGGTCGGACGACGCCTGCAGGATCTCCACGGCCCGTGCGAACACGGCCCCGCGCCGGCGGCGCTCGGCGAGGGCGCGCACGCGCTCGTGCGGCAGGGCCCCGGCCACGAACCACGTGTCCCGCAAGGACGCTGCCTCGCCCGTGGGGTGCCCTACGGCGAGCCCCCCGTGGGCCATGGTACGCAGGTGGATGGTGGCGGTCTCGACGGACACGGACCGTAGAAGGTACACGACCGGCGGCGGTTCCACGACCGGCGACGGCGGCGCGCGTTCCTGCCCGCTCCGACTGCCTTGGGGCCCGTCGTCCGCGCGCTCTGCACGGATGCGGCGCCCGGCCGAACGCCGTGCCACGGAACCATGGGCCGGAAGGCCCCGATCCTCCTTCAACGATAGGCGATCTCGATGCGCGCGTGGTCCGTGCCGGCCTCGGCGATGCGCACGTCCACGTCCTTTGCTCCCACGACGCGAAGCGTCGCACGCAGCGTGCCCACCTGAAGCAACCGGTAGTTGCGATCGGCGAGGAACGGGAAGTTCGTGACCTCCATGAGGGCCCCCGTCTTGCCGGCGTCCACACGGACCTGACCGCTCGATGGCCCTCGACGAAGCCGCGCCCACAGGGTCGGGATCTGCTTCATGGCAAAGCGTGGCGACCCCAGGCCCAGGAGGATCCGAAAGAACCGCCCGATGCCCCCGACGGAGACGTCCTCGACGAGGCGAACGAAGGCGTCGTCGTCGCCGCCGGCGAGCCGGCCGTGCATGAGGCCGAGTTGGTCCTGCAGCATCTCCTCCGGATACCAGGCCGAGGGCAGCGGATCCCGTACCGCATCGCGATACTCCTCGAGGAACTCGTCGCAGAATGCCTGCCACGCGCCCGGCCCGTCCTCTCGCTCGAGGTACCCCTTGAGGGAGAGAAACCAGATGCCTTTGACTTCGCTGGACACGCGACGGCTCGTGGAGGCGAAACTAGCACACCACGTCGCGTGCGCCGCCTCCGGTCACGGGCACGCGACGTCGTGCTCGACGACGGCCATCCGAGCCAAGATCGCGGCGATGTCCGCACAGTCGTCCGGCCCGAGCCCGGTGCCCGTCGCCACGAGACGATCGCCCGTACGAAACGTCTCGTTGGCCGCGACGGGGCCGACGTCCGTGAGCGCCGTATCCCGTACGTCCAAGAGGGCGAGGTCCTCGAGGGCCTCCGTCCCGACGAGGGACGAGAGTGGATTGCCCCGGAGTCGAAGGCTCGCGAGGACCGGAAACGAGGCCACCACCTCGATGGATGCGAGCGCCGCGTTCTCCGCCGAAAGGCTCTCCAAGGCTGCAAGCCCCGACAGCGCGTCGAGGGACGTCACCCCGGTCTCGTCGAGGGTCAGCGACACGAGACCGGTCGCCTCGCCGAGCGCCTCCACCATGGACGGGGTCACGCTCGTTCCGGTGGCGTCCAAGGTGACCAGGCTCGGCAGGGTCGCCAGGAACGACCAGTCCGTCGCGGCGGACGATTGGTGAACGAGCGTACGAAGCCGAGCATGTCCTGCCAGCGGTGCGAAGTCGTACGCCAGATCCGACCCGCCGACGGCGAGCCACTGCAGGTTGGGCAAGGTCCCGAGGGGGGCGAGATCGACCAAGCCGTCGTTCCATCGCAGGTCCACGTCGCGCAGTTCCGGCAGGTTCGCGATGGGCGAGAGATCCGTGACGTCGTTCGATGCGACGAGCAGCCGGCGTAGTCCATCCAAGGCCTCGGCCCCCACCAGGGAGACGATCCCGTTGCCCCGCACGTCCAGGGTCGCGAGGGTGGAAAGCCCGCAAAGCCCCCCGAGATCGGCAAGCTCGTTGTCCTGGGCGACGATGCGCAACAGGCGAAGGTTGTCGCACAGTCCCTCGAGGGACCGCAGGCGGTTGCGCGACACCTCGAGATCCTCGAGGATGAACAGCCCCGAAAGGGGCAAGAGCGACTCGATGCGGTTGCCGTCGGCGTCGAGGAAGCGCAGGGTCGTGGTCGCCGCCAGTGGACCGAGATCGACCACCTCGTTGCCGTCGATCTCCAGGGCCGACAGGCGGGGCAATGCGTCGATCCCCGAAAGATCCGAGATCCCGTTGTCGGACAGCACGAGCACCTCGAGGTGCTGCAGCCCCGCGAGTCGACCCGGTTCGGCCAACCCCGTGGCGGAAGCGTCGAGGAAGACGAGATCCTCGAACGCGGTCACGGCGTAGGGATCTTCGAGGGGGTTTTCGGCGACGGCGAGCTTCTGCAGCCCGGAAAGGCCGGCGATGGGCGCGAGGGAGGTCACCTCGTTGCCGGAGATCTCGAGTTCGACGAGCCGCGACAGGGCCGCGAGCGGTCCGAGGTCCGACACCTCGTTGCCGGAAAGGCCGAGGGTACGCAGGGAAAGGGCGCATTCGAGGCCGGTGAGGTCCCGGATGCCCCGCCCGGCCAAGGCAAGTCCCTCGACGGTGGCGAGATCCTCTCCGAGCACCACCGGATCGGGCTCGCCGTCCTCGTCGAGGTCGCGGGGCGGCAGCGCCTCGAGGAGCGCCGTGCGAAGCTGCTCGTCCGGGACCTCCACGGGGCCGGCACATACGATCGTGGGCGCGTCATCGAGATGCCCCGGCCCCGGTGCCCCGCCGCAGCCGACCCCCCAGACCAGCAGGGCGGCACCGCCCCGGCGCAGCTTCACCACGGCGACCTACCCCTCCTCGTCGCGCAACGAGCAACGCCCCCACCGCTCGAGGAGCTTGGCGGTCGCGAGAAAGTCCTCCGGGCCGAGCCCCTCGGCGTTCGCCTGATCGTACAGCGACAGCACCGTACGCGCCGCGGGCAGCGGGATCCGCCGGCGCGCCGCCTCGGCCGCCGCAAGATGCAGATCCTTGTGCATGAGGTCGAGGCGAAAGTGGGGCGTGAAGTCGCCTCGCAAGAGGTATGGGGCCTTGAAGCCGCCGATGCCGCTTCGGGCCGCGCTGTTTTCGAAGATCGTGAGCATCTCGTCGAGGCCGACCCCGAGCCTACGCGCAAGCACGAGTCCTTCGACGATCCCCTCGAGCATCACCGCCTGGGTCATGTTGAGGCAGACCTTGGCCGCCTGCCCGGCGCCGGGGCTCGTGCCGACATGGACGACGCACCGCCCCATGGCCTCGAACAGATCGGTCAGGGCCGCGACGTCCGCTTCGGCACCGCCGACCATGAAGGTCAAGCTCCCCCCTTCGGCGCCGAGCTTGCTGCCGGTCACGGGCGCGTCGACGAAGCGCACCCCCCGCTCGGCGCTACGCCGCGCGATCTCGGCGGTGAGGTCGAGGGACGTCGTACCGCAATCCACGAACGATGCGCCTTCGTCCATGACGTCGAGCACGCCCTGCTCGAAGAGCACGTCGCGCAGGGCGTCGTCGTTGGAAAGGCAGGCGAAGACGACCTCTGCCCCGGCCGCCGCCTCGGCCGGCGTCCCCGCGCGGCGAAAGCCGTCCGTACCGTCGAGATCTGCGGCACGGCTCGGCGTGCGATTCCAGCCGTGCACGCGATGCCCGGCGGCGAGCAGGTTCCGCACCATCCCGTGCCCCATGGTGCCCAGTCCGAGGAAGGCGAGGCGCCGCATGGCTCGAAGCCTACCAGGTCGGTCGCGATGATCGGGCGCCGGAGGGAGACGTTCGTCGGGCCGCCCCCCAAGGGGCGCCGAGGACGGGGCCGGACCGAACGCGCCACCGGCGTCGCCGCCGTCGTCCGCGGGCGCCGATGGAGCGGATCTCGACCGCCTACGTGCGGCGGGTCGCCACCGGCTGCGGCAGGTCGCCGCCCCCGCCCTCCACCGGAGCCCACACCAGGGTCGAGCCCTCGAGGCGCTCGGCAAGCTCCCGTTTGACGTCGTCCCCTACCCCGTAGTCCCCGAACATCACGATGTGTCCCCGGAACCCGTGCCGTTCGTGGAAGTCCACCAGCGTCTCGACCGCACGACGCAGGGTGTCGCGGGGTTCCTTGGTCACGGGCGGCACGAGGGCCAGGTAGATCTTCATGTCCCCCGGATCGAGCTGCGTCAGCTCCGTGAAGATCCGCACCGCGTTGCCCTCGATCCCCGAAGGACGCAAGGCGTCCCTCGTGACCCGGTACACGACTTCCTGGCGCACGCTGTCCGTCATGTGGAACACCACCAGTTGCCGGTAGGGGATCCCCGTGGTCTGCGATTGGGCCTTGGCCAGGGCGACGGCCTTGCGCAAGAGGTCACCGATCCGCACTCCACCCACCGCGACCACGATGGTCCGGTCCTCGGACTCGATCTCCGTGGTCTCGACGCTCTCCACCACCCGCCGGAAGTACTGGTAGCCGGCACGCAGGATCTGTCGGTGGTTGTAGCCGAGCAACACGAGCACCACCACGGCCATGACCGTCACGAGCAGGTTCTTGAGATCCTCGATCTCCTCGGCGTACTGGATGTAGAGGCCGAGCAAGGCGAAGGTGAGCACGAAGAGGCCGATGATGGCACCTACGGGCAGTCGCACGCCGCCGATGGTGACGTTCGGTCCGGCCTCGTAGACCCGCCGATCGTCCGCCTTGAACTTGCGCAGGAGGATGAAGGCCACGATCCCGGAGAACATCACCAGCCCGAAGGTCGCACCGTACCAGCGTTCGAGCTTTTCGATGTTGGCCGACCCCTGCCAGCACAGGGCGAAGATGGCGGCGAACATCAGCCAGTGGATCCGGGTACGAACACCGTTTGCGGCCCTGGCGAGCAACGACCGGGGCAAGAGTTCGTCCCGGGCCATGGTGACCCAAAGGCCCCGGGCGCCGGCGAATCCGGTGTTCGTGGCACCGATCAGCATGAGGGCAGCGTTGGCCACGATCACGATGCGCCAAACGTGGCCGGCCGTCTCGCTGCCCGTCACCCCCGTGACGCTGGTGGCGCCGAGATCGGCCAGGAGGTATCCGGCCGACCCCACCAACTTCTCCGGCGGCAGGACCGTGAACACCAAAAGGCTCAGGCTGCCCCCGATGATCAGCAGGATCGACAGCATCCAGTAGTAGATGCGGCGCACGTCCCTGCGGGGATTTGCAAGTTCCTCGGGGATGTTCATCACGGACTCGACGCCCGACGCGCCCAGGATCGACGACCCGAGGGCCGCCGGGATCAGCGCCGCCCCCAAGGTCGCGAACCCGGGGAGCCGGAACGTGCCGCCGGCTCCCCCGGCATGACCGCCGCCCCCGTGGCCTTCGACGTGCCCGGGGGCGACCGGCACCTCGATGCCCTGCCAGAAGTGCGTCGCCGCCGGCCCGTGGATCGCCAAGTAGACGACCCCTGCCACGATGGTGACCGCCATCACCGCCAGGTTGATGAGGAAGATCGTCCGGCTGACGGCCACGCTCTCCTCGAGGCCGGCGTTGTTCAGGAGCAGGAGCATCACGACGGGCGCCATCATCACGACGACCCCGGTGGGAAACACCGTGGAAAGCGCGAGCGCCAGAAGCGACGTCCCGCCCACCGCAAGCCCCACCTTCCTCCAGGCCGACGGCATGACCCACGCGCCGAACCCGAACGACGGCACGGCGCTCGCCAGGATCGAGACCGCCGTCCGCCCCCGCTCGAAGGAGGCGAAGAGCGAGGACAGGTAGTCGCTGTAGCTCAACAGGCTGACGATGGCCGTGGCCACGTAGGAGAACGAGATGACGACACCGACGACGGCCGCAGCCACCGTGGCGAGCTTGCCGAGGTGGCTCAAGGCGTAGCGCGTCATGACGTACGTGCCGCCGTTGGACAGCGTCAGGAGAACCGCCTCGATGTACAGCGGCGCCAGCAGGAACAGGAGGGCATAGAGGCCCAACTGGAATGCGGGGGTGGCGTACCCCACCCCCGCCAGGATGAGCGCGCCCGACGAGTAGTACGGCGAGGTCAACGGGTCGGGCCCGACGAGGAAGAGGCCGTCGCGCCACGAAAGCCTCGGCGCATCGTGCTCACCGGGAGCGTCGTCGGAGGGGGGCGAAGCAGCCGCCACGGTGGGCACCTATGCGCCTCGGCCGGAAAATGTGCAAGCCGTCATCCGGCGTCCTTGAAGAAGGCGTCCCGGTCCTTGTGGATCTGGTCGAAGCTCGACTCCGAGATGACGAAGAACCACTTGTCGAAGCGCTTGCGCAGCTTCTCGGCCCGGGTCTTGCCCTTCTCCGGATCGCCGCCTTCGGCCACGAGCTTCGGGTCGAAGCCCACGTCCACGAAGAGGTAGCGGTTGCCCCCGCCCTTCGACGCCCCCTCGTCGGCGCCGTCCTCACCGGTCTTGCCCTCGTCCTCGTCCTCACCGCCTGCCTCGCCGCCCTTCGTCCCCTCCTCCGAGGAGGATTCCTTGCCGGCCGTGAGGGCCAGTCCCGAGTCGAAGGTCACCTCCCCGAAGAAGAGCGAGTAAACGACGCCGTCCTTCTCCACCACGGACACCTCGCCCTCGTTGCCGAACAACCGCCCCGTCCGGGGGTTCACGAAGAACCCGTAGGACTGCAGCAGCGGCAGGGTCAGGCGCTCGGGACGCGGTCGTACCCCGACGATCTGCAGGCGGTCGATGGCCCCGAGGAGGCTTCGCACCTTGCCCACGTCCAAGGTCTTGCCCGCGGGTGCCTTGGTGTTCTCGCCGAGTTCCCACTCGTCCGTGAACGTCCCGCCCTCACCCTTCTTGCGCCGAAACTCGAGGGCGCCTTCCCCGACGACGCGGCCCTTCGCCTCGTCCACCTCATAGGGATCGTAGACGATGGTCACCACGTCGTCGCGATCGAGACGCAAGAGGTCCTTTTCGATCCAGTCGGTGAAGTTGGTCGAGATGTCGAGATCGAGTTTGGCACCGTAGACGCGCTTGTCGTCGGGCAGCCGGACGTAGCGGTAGCCCTCCTTGCCCGGAATCGGCTTGCCCACGAGGACGTCCACGAGGACCGTACCGGCGGCGTCCTTCAGGATGAAGCGTCGGGCCTTCTCGTCCGCCTTCGCCCCCGGATCCTCGGGGTCGAGCAGCCCGAAGGCGCCGTGCTCGCTCGGGTCGTCGCCGTAGTAGATCTCCCGCCGTACGTCCACGAATCCCGCCGCGGCCTTCCCCATGCGCTCGGCCGCATCGGCCGGATAGTCGTGGTGGCTCGGGATCACCCACACGCCGTCCTTCTGCTCCACCTTGAAGCGGCGCACCGTCGCAGCCTCGTCGTCCCAGGCCACGACCTCGAGGCTCGTCGCCTGGGTGGGGTCCGTAAGTTGCGGGAACATGACGGTGCCCGTCTCCTCGAAGGTCACCTCCGGCGGTGGAGACGGCCGCATGGCCACCGCCCATGCAAGGCTCGCCGCAGCGGCGAGTACGAAGATCCCTGTGGTCCGGTTCATGCGTCACCTCCCCGGTCCTTGATGGCGGATTCGCTCTCCGAGGTTTTCGCCGTGGCGGCCGCCCGTTGGCGGCTGGCAGGTGTGGACTCGCGTTCCCGCCGGCGCCTGCGCCCGAAGATCCAGGCGCCGAGTACGAGCGGCGGCAGGGGCGGCAGCAACACGGCGAGCAAGCGGATGCGGTCGCGTACCTCGTCGATCCGACGCGCGTGCTCCGCCTCGATGCGCGCAATCTTCTTGGCCTTCTCGAGTTCGATCTGCTCACGCCGAGCTTCGAGGCGTCGGTTCTCGGCCGCCTCGACGCTCTTGATCATGATCTGCTTGGTCGTCTCGTCGAGATCGTCGCGTTCACGGATCTTGGCCACCGCGGCATCGAGGGCCGCCTGGGCCTGCTCGAGTTCCCGTTCGGCCGCAGCGTTGGCCTCCTCGATCTCGCGCTCCCGCTGCATGCGAGCGTCACGGGTGAGCTCCTCCACGAGGGTCAGTCGGCGGAACCGCGGACGACGCTTGCGCAACTCCAAGAAGGCCTCGTCCCCGGCGAGGGCATCGACGGCGTTCATCAGGAAGGTCACGTTGTCGAAGCGGATGTCCTCGATGCCGTCGCCGTCGAGATCCCCGCCGCGCTCGTGCATGGCGAAGAACTGATCGCCGAAGAGATCGAGATCGGCGATCACCACGACGTTCTTGGGCTTGGCCTCCTCGCCCGAGGCCTCCGCGCCCTTGATCCGTGCAGCGATGGTGTGCACCTCGCCGTCGATGGGCGAGCGGGTGCGCGGCACGATGGGGCCCGACAGGCCGAACAGGATGTGCCGTTGCACCATGTCGTCGAACCGGTTGAAGCCCGCCGTCTTGCCCGTGGTCAAGAGCGGCACGAACTCGCCTTCGTGCCCCTCGCTCGGCGCGATCTCGCCACCGAAGAGCACCACCACCTCGGTCAGCCCGTCCACGATGGGGTCCGCGTCCGTGAAGGGATCGGTCCCGTCCGGCCGCTTCGTCACGAAGATCACGTGGGGCGGCAGGTCCGCGAACATGGGATGGGGGTTGTAGGCGTCGTAGAGGATCTTCGTGTCGTCCCACACGACGCCGATGTCCCGCAACAGCCCCTTGTAGTCGCCCTTCTGCCCCGCCGGCGCCGCGCCGAATCCACTGCCCTGGGGCAGCATGGGCTCGGTGGGCGCGACCCGCAGGTCGAACAGGGGCATGGGATCGACGGTGACGAGGGCGGGGCGCCCGGCGTCCACGTAGGCCCGCACGTGGTCGAGCTGCGGCTGGGTGAGGCTCGAAAGCTGCGGGACGAAAAGGACGTCCACGTCGTCCGGCACCGCCACGTTCGGGTTCAAGGTGCGGACCTCGTACTGCTTGCGCAGCTCGTCGACGATGCGCCACGCCGGCTTCTGGGTCCGCGCCTGCAGGTCGAAGTCGCCCATGATGGCGGCGTCCGTGCGCAGGATCCCGATCACCTTCCGATCGTCCGTGGTGACGGTGCGCAGGGCCCGGGCGATCTCGTACTCGACCGACAGCCCCTGGTCCATGAAGGGGATGACCTGCTCCCGGGGGCCGCTGACGAAGGCGAGGCCCAAGAAGACCTGGAGCTCCTCGGCGCGACCGGCCTCACGGTCCACCATGCGGCGGGGCACGATGCCGAACTTGTCCACGGCCTCCTGGGCCTCTTCGGAATACGGCTCGGGCTCGACGATGCGGACCGAAAGACCATCCCCCGCCGCGGCCTCGATCTCCCGCAGCACGTTGAGCAGACGGGTCCGCACGGGGACCAGGCTGCGGGGCACCTCTCGGGAGACGTAGGCGTGGACCATCACGGGACGTTCGGCCGTGATGGAGGCCACCAGTTCCCGGGTCGTGTCGGTGATCTTCGAAAGTCCCTCGGCCGTGACGTCGGCCCGCACGTTCGTGCGGCCCGTGGCATAGGTCAGCGAGCCCGCGAGCACCACGAGGCTCGCGAAACGGACGAGGCGGTGATGGCGAAGAGAAAGGGCCATGGCTACCAGTGCCTCCTTCCGAGCAGGAACGCGCTCAGGTAGAGCAGCACGGCCGCGAACGCCACGAAGAACGTGACGTCGCCGAGTTGGATCACACCCTCGCCGAAGGGCGCGAAGTGATCGGGAACCGCGAGCAGGGAAAAGAGGGACTCGAAGGCGGGCACCGCGCCGTCCGCGTCACCGGCGAGGCGCGTCGCCAGGTCGGTGCCCCACCACAGGGCGGCGCTCCCCGCACCGATCCCGGCACCGATCCCCACCCTGGGGGCCCGCGGGCGCAGTACGAGGGCCACGAGGGCACCGAAACCGGCGAAGACGGCCACGCCGAGGAGGCCGGCCGCCCACGCCTGGCGCGCCCCGACCACCAGGCCCCCACAACCGAGCACCCCGAGGACGAACGCGACCGTCGGATTGGCGGTCATCATGGAGGCCAAGAGCCCCACCGCCACGAAGAGGACGCCCATCATCCAATACCCGAGGTACGTGGAGAAGATGAGCCCCGGATCGGGGGTGCCGAGGGTGGAGAGCACCACGACGTGGACGATCGAGAAGCCCAGGGCGATGGTGAACATGCCGAGGGCGCCCAGGTACTTGCCGAGCACGACCTCTCCGTCGCGCACCGGCAAGGTGAGCAGCAACTCGTCGGTGCCGGCCCGCCGTTCGTCGGCCCAAGCCCCCATGGTCAGGGCGGGCACGAAGAGCACGAGGATCTCCGGCATGTATCGGTTCAGCAGTGCCAGATCCGCGAGGTTGCGCGAGAAGAACGCGTCCTGCAGGAAGGCCGCCGCCGCCGTCAATCCGACGAAGAGGGTCAAGAAGACGTACCCCGTCGGATTGCCGAGGGCCGTCCGCAGGTCCTTGCGGGCGACGGCTCCGATCACCTGCGCGTCGAGTCTCGCCATCAGGCCACCTCCTTGGCGCCTTGCGCCGCCGTAAGTTCGTAGAATCGCCGGTCGAGGTCGCCGTCCCGGGCGAAGGCGTCGCGCGTGCCCGAGAAGACCACGCGCCCCTCGTGGACGACGATCACGTCGTCGGCCACCGCGGCGACCTCCTGGAGGATGTGGGTCGAAAGCAGGATGGTCTTCTCCTCGCCGAGCTTGCGGATGAGCCCCCGCACCTCCCGGATCTGCAAGGGGTCGAGGCCGCTGGTGGGCTCGTCGAGGATGAGGACGTCGGGGTCGTGCAAGATCGCCTGGGCCATGCCCACGCGCTGCCGGTAGCCCTTGGACAGCTTGTAGATGGGCTTGTGCAACACGGGACCGAGGGCGCACGCCTCGACCACACGCTCGATGGCCTTGCCGACCTCGGCGGGCCGCATCCTACGCACCTCCCCGAAGAACTGGAGCGACTCGTAGGGCGTCATCTCGCGGTAGAGGGGCCCGTTCTCGGGCAGGTAGCCGAGCCTTCGAGCCAAGGCGAGCCGCTGTTCCTCCTTGGTTGGATCGAGCCCGAGCACCCGAATCGTTCCGGCCGACGGGGCGAGGTAGCCCGTCAGGATCCGCATGGTCGTGCTCTTGCCCGCGCCGTTGGGACCGAGGAAGGCTGCCACGCGGCACGGTGCGACCGAAAAGGTCACGCCGCCCAGGGCAACGAAGTCTCCGTAGTACTTGGTGAGGTCGGTGCACTCGATGGCCGGCGGGCCGTGGGCATCGGTCGAAGCTTCCATGGGCACCCCCTTGGTGGATGCGGTCGACCTGCGCATCTAGCGCAGGTGCCTTCGGCGCCCCATCGTGGATCTTCGGGCTGCGCCGCGCAAGCCCCCCAACACGCTCGCCCCTCGATCCATTGCAGGGGGCGGAGCCGATTCGATAGCGTCGCCGCCATGTCGAACGACGTGCCTTCGTGGACGGCGGTGCCGGCCGATCGGATCCTGGTGCCCTCGCTGCTGGCCTTCGCGGCGACCTCCCTGCTCTTCGATCGCGCCGCCGGCCTCGACCTCGTGGCCCCCGACAGTCCGGACCCCTTCGGCCGGATGCTGTGGGCCTACGGCACCCGATTCGACCCCCTGGTGGCCGAAAACCCCCTCTTCCTTCGGATCATGTCGTTCATCTCGGGGTTCGTCTACGGGCCCGCGTACCTGTGGCTGGCCCGCGCCCTCGTGCGGCGGGACCCGGCCATCGTCGTCCCCACGAGGATCTATGCCCATACGATCCTCTACTCCATGGTGGTCCACGTGGCGGCCGAAGTCCTGTGGCCCCGCCCCCCCGACTCCTGGGCGGTGCTGGCGGCGATCTACGCGCCGTACGTCCTCGTGCCGCTCGCCCTTCTGTGGCGGGTCGAGACGGCACCGTGGTGCCGGCGCGGCGCACGGGCTACGCCGTCACCCGAAGGCCGGCGAGCTCCGGGACGATGACCGGCCGCTCGGGGTCGAACCCCTCCACCCGCCGGGAGAGGGCCACGACGGTTGCGCTGTGCATGAGCGGGACGAGGGGCACCTCTTCCGCGAGGATCGCGCACGCCCGTCGAAGGCGGTCGGCCAGGGCGGCAGAGGAGCGCAACGCCGCGTCGAACGCCTCGCTGCGATACGCTCCGTAGTTGGCCGCGGCCACGGCGGCATCCTTGCGCTCTCCGAGGATCCGGTCGCTCGAAGCGATCGCCCGCAAGAACTCGACCGGATCCGGCCCGTCGGCGATCCACCCCCCGAGGACCAGGTCGAATCGGCCCGATCGAATCTTGTCGAGGTAATCCGACGCGCTGTCGGCGAACGTGACGTCGAGTTCGACCCCGAGGCCCTCGAGCTGTCCAGCCACCGCCGAAGCGGCCTCCCGGGGGCGCGGCAGGTACGGGCGCGGGCCCCAGACGGACAGCATCGAAAGGCGTGGAGGCAAGCCTCCGGCGCGTTCGAGCAGGTCCCGCGCCTTGGCGGGATCGTGCCGCAGGGACGCAAGCCCGGAAACGGCCATCGCCCGCGGCAACACGCTGGTCGCCACGAACGCCGCGGGGTTGTCGAAACAGGTCGCCGCGACGGCGTATGGGTCGATGGCATGGGCCACTGCACGACGGACCAGGGGATCCCGAAAGGCCGGACGTGCGCAGCCGAACCAAAGCAGCGCCGTGCTCGCCCCCGGGAGGAACACCTTGCGCGCCCGCGTAAGGCCCTTGGCGTCCCGCCGGGAAAGATCCATCGTGATATCCACCTCGCCACCCTCCACGGCGTCGATGAGCGCCGTGGGTCGTCCTGCCGGGTCGGGCGGGTAGACGCGAAACTCGATGACCGGCGTACGCGCCCGAAGGCGGGCCCCCTCCCAGGCTTCGACCCGGACCAAGCCCGGGTCGCGATGTGTCACTCGATACGGTCCCGTGCCGAGGGGAAAGCGCGCCCCCGGTCGGAACACGTGGGCGTGGGGCCCGGCCAGAAGGGGCCCGAGATCGAGGGTGTCCGGCCCCTCGACCAGCACGCGGTCGGCGCGCGTCTCCACGTCGACGTCCGATCCGGCAACCCGGCGTATCGTCGCCGCCACGTCCTCGGCGGCGAGGAAGCTTCCGTCCGAGAATCGGATCGACGTGTCCACCCGCGCCTCGAAACGCGCGATGCCCTTGCGAAACGACGTTTGCATCCGAAAATTTCCGGCCAACAGGCGTGGCGTGAAACTTCCCGGTGCGGATACGGCCATGGGCGGCTCGAGCACCTGGGCGAGTACGAAGTGGGTGGCAAAATCCTGCGCCTGTCCCGCATCGAGTTCTCCCAGGCGCTGGGAGATGCCGACCACGAGAACGTCGTCACGGGCCATGGCCGGTAGTGTACCGCGTTCGGCAGCCCCACGAAGGCTTCCTCCGGAACCGGTTCCGTCCGGCCGCCGTGGTCGATACCATCGGCGCCCGTGCAAGCCGACGGCTCCCAGCGAGGCTCCAACCGTTCCGGGTGGATGCGCGCTTCCGTGTGGCGTGCACCTGCAGTTTCGGCTGTCCTGGCCGTTGCCTTCGCCGGGTGCGAGGATCCCCCCCTGTCGAAGGGCCGCGGGCCCCGGACGACGCCGTCCCCCGCGGCGGCGGCCGAACCGGTGGCCGCGCCGCCGGACGACACCGACGATGCCGGCGACGAGCCCGAGGCGCCGTCTCCTCCGCGCGCCCGCGCCCCGACGCCCGCCTGTCCGGCCGGCACCCAACCCCGCGGCGGTGCGCCCCCCGACGACCTCGAGTTCTCCTGCGTGCGGCGGCGGGACGACGGTTCGGCCGAACTCCATGGCCCCTACCGCCGCTGGAACCGTGACGGCGTCCTCATCGTCGAGGGCACCTATCGCGACGGCAAGAAGCACGGCCGCTTCGTGGAGTACGACGACGACGGCAAGCCCAAGAGCGAAGCCGAGTACCGAGACGGGGTGTACGACGGTCGCTGGCGCACCTACCATCCCGGCGGTCGGCTCAAGGGCGAAGGCAGCTACCGCCTCGGGAAGAAGCACGGCCCGGTCCGGTTCTACCATCCGAACGGCAAACTGGCGGCCGAGGCGACGTACGTGGACGACCTTCGCCAGGGCCGATCGGTGAACTATCGTCCCGACGGCTCCGTGGAATCGGAGGGAAACTACGTAGACGGCCTCAAGGAAGGCCTTTGGCGCGAACGGGACGAAACCGGCCGTCTCGTCGAGCGCACCTACCACGCCGGCAGACGGATCGCTCCATGACCCTGGGCTACGACACCCCCCTCGAGGACTTCCTCTCCACCTTGGCCGAGTTGGGCCTGCGTCGGGCGAGCTTCCACCTGGCCGACGACGGGCGCACCGTGGTTCCGTCCCACCCAGGACTCTCCGATCTCGCCCGCGCCATCCAGGAGGACGGTCGGGACTTCGCCGCCCACGAGGGCATCTTCATGGAGGTCGGCCGCTCGACGGGCCTGCTCATGACGGCCTTCGTCCACGACACGCGACGCGGTCAAGCCCAGGGCGGCCTGCGCTACTGGAACTACCCGACCATAGGGGCCCTCGTCCGCGACGGCCTTCGTCTGTCCCGGGGCATGACGCGCAAGAACGCCCTCGCCGGACTGTGGTGGGGTGGGGGCAAGGGGATCGTGGCGCGCGCACCGGGGGATGCCCACCTCGACCCCGGCTACCGCGCCGAGGTCTATACGGATTACGCGGAATTCGTGACGAGCCTGCGCGGGTGTTACGTCACGGCGGAGGACGCCGGGACGACGGCGGCGGACATGGCCATCGTCCACGCCCACACCCGATTCGCCACGTGCATCCCCCCGGCCGTGGGCGGATCCGGCAATCCCTCCCCCGCCACGGCCCGCGGCGTCGTATGCGCCATGGAAGCGGCCTTGGCCGAGACGGGTCGCGGGGATCTGCGGGGCAAGATCATCGCCGTCCAGGGGGCCGGCAACGTGGCCGGGTACATGATCGATCTCCTCGTCGAGCGGGGCGTCGAGCGCGTGGTGGCCACGGAGATCGATCCCCACCGGCACGCGGAGCTGACGGCTCGGTGGAAGGACGCTCCGGTGGAGTTGCGCCTGGTCGAACCGAACGATGCGTCGATCCTGGCCGAACCCGCCGACCTCCTCGCCCCCTGTGCCCTCGGCGGCGTGCTCGGCCCGGCGACGATCCCGACGATCCGTGCGCCCATCGTCTGCGGTGCGGCCAACAACCAACTGCTCGACGAGCACCGCGACGGCGCCGCCCTCCACGAGCACGGCATCGTCTACGTGCCCGACTTCGTCGCCAATCGCATGGGCATCGTTCACTGCGCAAACGAGCAGTACGGCTACGTCAAGGACGATCCCGCCTACCTGCGCCACTTCGATGCCGACGACCCAGGATCGATCCAGGCGACCACGCGCCGGGTCCTGGCCCTCGCCCGCGACGAGGGCATTAGCACCGCCGAGGCCGCCGATCGCCTCGCGGACGAGGCGGCGGCAAAGCTCCACCCCATTTGGGGCCATCGCGGGAGAGCCATCATCGCCGGGCTCGTGTCCGACGGATGGGCGGCCGCCGCGGCGACGCCGTCGTGAACCGAGCCATGGGCACCGCGCCCTTGCGCCGGCGCGCGAGGAGGACGCACAATGCGCCCATGCGACGATTCGCAGGATGGCGCCTCGGCGTGGCGCTCGTGCTCTCGGCATCGGCGGCCTGCGCCCTGCTCGAGCCCTATCCTGGAGGGGGCGACCCGGCCGAAGCCCTGCAGAAGGATGGTGCGGGGCCGACGGGTGGCACGCCGCAGGACCCGCTCATCGACCCGCCGACCGACACGTCGGTCTCGGTGGTCAGCGAGATCTCCTGCCCGGACGATACGGACAAGGGGTGCGTCCTCGCCCTGCCCGGCACGGGGTTTCCGGTGCACCTTTCGTTCGTGGCACAAGCCGGTAACGTGGTGGGCGGCGGGATCCGGATCGAGGGCTCGAACGAGGTGCAGTGGACGCTGCTGGCCGACGTGATGGGCGAGGTCAGCGGTGAACTGC
>RFGU01000064.1 GCA_003696955.1 Deltaproteobacteria bacterium
CCCGGCGCCATCGCGCCTTCACCGGCCGGCGCAGCCCAGCCCACACCCCCGCAAGCCCCACAAACAGCGCCATGCTGCCCTTCCGCGCCTTGCCGCTCGGCTGCTCGCGCCTCATCTTCCGCATCATATCCGCCTCACGGGTCCCAAGCCCCCCCTCCGCGTCCGGTCCCCAGCAGGCCCACGCCCGACGCGGGTTCAATCCCCGAAGCCCGGATTGCCCGATCTGCAGCGCGGCCCTACGAGATTTGCCCGGCACCCGCGCTGCCTGGTCACGCCCTGCGAGTGGAGCTGGCGGCATGGACGACCAGCTTGCCGAGCTTGCAGTCTCGTTCCGAGGCGACGGCGAGGCCCGCCGCGCGATGGCGGCGGCCATGACGGCCTTTCGCCGGGCGTACCGCGCAGCGAGCCGAAGGTTTCGCGAGGGCGTCCGCAACTTGGTGTTCCCGGCGGGCACGTGGCTCTACCGCGTGCGCTACCAGGCGTGCTGCGAGACGGCCGCACCGCCCTGACGGGACGCACCGCCCTCTGCACCGAATCCCGCGTGCGGCGAGCGAACGGGCGAGCGGCAATTGTCGAAGCGCCCAAGCCTGAGCTCCTCTCCAAGCGAGGCGAGGCATCGGTCACGACTTTGCAGCCCACCGACCGCAACGCGTCGTGGCATTTCGCGACGCCGCGCCGAGGCTCGCCCGGCCAGGGGGCGGCCCCCCCCCGGTCACGCCCATCCCCGTCCTCGACGATACATGACCTTCGGGATGGATCACCTCTCCATGACCTTCGGGATGGATCACCTCGGCACCTTTCGGCGCAGGGAGTAGCCAGTCGCGAGCCCGCTAGATCTGGCAGCCGCCGCCCGGCAAGATGGCTCGCCGGGTGCGCTCCACGACGCGGTAGATCACCTCGTAGGGTTCCCCGTTTTCGCCGCGGTAGGTGAAGCGGACCTCCTCCTCCGAGACCTCGACCAGGTCCGTGTCCGGATCGAGGGGGCCGTCCTGACTGCCCACGTACTCGACGCGGTACTTCCCCATGAGCAGGGGAGGCGCCCTGTCGGCGGGGGGGCAGCAACCTGCGTCGGCCGCCAGGGCCGCGCCGAGGGCGGCGCCTGCGGCCAGAAGGAGCGCTCGCGTGGGCGCGTTCATGGCGCCGACTCCTCGACCCCGACGAGTCGCCAGCACTCGTCCCCCATGACATGCAGGAGCGCGCGCCCCTGCTCCTCCCGATCCGTCCCCGCGATGGCCGCGTCGTAGAGCCAGCGGGTGCGCTCCGTGCCGAGGTTCCCGGGCTCCCCGAGGGGCACCACGTCTTCGCGCTCGAGCACCAGGGTGTCGACGCTGGTGCCCTCGCTGCACGCGGACTCGGTGGCCTCGGCGCGCCCCTCGGTGCGCACGGCGAAGGCCCCCACGGCCGCGCCGAGGACCAGGGTGAGCGCGACGTCGAGGGCCCGACTTGCGGGCCCCGCTCGCCGGGGGGATCGGTGGGTCGGTGGGTCAGGCAGGTTCATGGTGCTCCTTTCGGGTGAGGGTCAACGCGCGCAGCGGAATCCGGTGGTGACATCGCTATCTTGCCGCCCGAAGACCGACCGCCGGTGTACCCGCATGTCGGGTAGATCCTGCTCGAGGTACAGCCCCCCGCGCACGACCTTCGACGGCCCGTCGGCGGGGCCCGCGTAGTCCGGGGGCATGGGCTCGGGGTAGGGCGCGATCCAGTCGGCCGTCCACTCGTCCACGTTTCCGGCCATGTCCAGGGCGCCATAGGGGGAGGCGCCTGCCGGCCGGCTGCCCACCGGCTGCGGTCCCCCCGCGCCGCAGCCGCTCTCGCCGTTGACGTCCTCCCAGAACACGGTCCGGGTGCAGTCCGGCGGGGCGTCGCCCCAGGGGTAGCGGCGCCCGTCGGTGCCTCGCGCCGCCTTCTCCCACTGCGCCTCGGTGGGCAGGCGCTTGCCCACCCAGGCGCAGTAGGCCGCGGCCTGCTCCCAGGACACGCACTGCATGGGCAGATCGGGGGTCGTCGCCGGGTCGAAGACGTAGAGGAACTCGCAGCCGACGCTGCCGGTCCCATGGGCGGTGCACTCTCCAGCGTCCATGCAGGCGGCATACTCCGCCTGGGTAACCTCGGTGCGGTCGATCTGAAAGCCCGAGAGGGTGACCTCCTGCAGGGGGCTGGCGGCGAGGGGGCCCATGTCCACGCAATCCGGGTCCGACGCCTGGGTACAGCCCATGAGAAAGGGACCCGGCGGCACCCAGACCATGCCGGGCAGCACGCAGGCGCCGTTGCTGCAGGTGAGGCCGGCGTCGCAGGTGTCCCCGGGCAGGCAGGGGCAGGTCTCCGTCCCCGCCGGGCAGGCGCCGCCGGTGGTCCCACCGGTACCGCCCCCGGTGCTCCCGCCGCCGGTCGATGCGCCCGAGCCCCCGCTGCCCGTGCCCCCCGAGTTCGACGTGCTCGACGTGCTCGTGCCTGCCGTCCCCGACACCGTGCCCATGCCGCCGGTCGAGCCGCCGCTGCCTCCCGAGCTCTCCGAGCCCTCCGTCCCCCCCGCGACCGGCTCCGAGCCGCAGCCCGCCGCGCTTAGGGCCAAGGTGAGCGCGCCCGTCCCGAGGACGAGCGCAGCCTTGAATCCATGGGTTCGCTTACTCGAAGAGCGCACAGTACGGACCTCCGAAGACGGCGGACTTGGGGTTGGCGCAGGCCGGGGGCACACAGCGCGGGGTGCTGTGGGTGGCCGCGTTGCAGACATAGTATGGGGGGAAGCCCTGCGCGGCGCAGTCGGCGGCTTCGAGGCACTCGACCTCGCAGGCGTCGGCGTCCTGGTCGCAGCGGCCGGTGCTCTCCTCGCAGACCCCCGCAAGCTCGCCCTCGCAGGAGATCATGTCCACGCACTCCCCGTGGGCAAAGCCGAGGGACGGGGACTGATCGAAGACGCAGCCCATGGGCCAGCCGGGGCCGGGAGCGATGGCCTCGCAGTCGTCCACGCAAAACCAGGGCATCTCCGCCAGGCGGTCGCGGCCCGCGGGGGTGCCGTCGTCTGGCAGGCAGATGCCGCCGCCGCTGCCGGCCCAGCCCTCGCCTGGGAGGCCCCAGCAGCGGAGGGGGCCATCCGCGGGGACTGCGTCACAGTCCGTGTTGCTCGTGCAGGCGCACCCGAGCATGGTGTTCAGCCCGCAGGCCTGGCACACGGGGAACTCGGTGCCCTGTGACTCCACCTTGCCGCAGACCACGTCCGTGCCGTCGTGGAAGGCCTCGCAGTACTGGCCGGGGCCGCTGGCCACGCCATGGGCGAGGTAGCTGCCGGCGCCGTCGGGGTAGCCCCCCTCCTTGAGCACATCCTCGAACTTGACGATGTCCACGTCGGCACAGGGGCAGCCGAGGGTGCCATGGAGGGAAGGGTCGCTCGGATCTGCGCAAGCCGCATAGGGGTCGGGTGGGGGCACGCACCCGGGAGCCGTGTCGTCCGTGGGGAAGCAGACCCCGTTTCGATTGCACGGGAGGATCACGGGTGACTCGTCAGCCCCCGGATCGAAGGGCTGACCGGGGCTAAGATAGGACTGGCCGTACATGTTGGCGAACCAGGCGTAATTGTCGTTGTTGGTCACCGCGTCGTTCGGATGCTCCTCTGCCAAGTGCAGGGCGTTTTCGAAACCGTAGCACGTGCCCGCCTGGAAGCCCCCCGAATCGTCGCAACCCTTGCCCGGGTGGCGGTCCCGGATGAGGCCGAAGTCGTTGGTGGTGTGGTGGAACATCTCGTGGAGGAGGGCGCGCCCCCTGACCTCGGGTTCGATCGGCTCGCCGTCCCCGTCTTCGTAGAAGCCGTCGCAGATCTTGATCCGCCCCTCGACGAAGTGGTGAGCCCCAGCCCCTGCCCAACACGGAAGATCGTCCAGGATGACCCATGGCGCAAAGATGACCTCCCAC
>RFGU01000065.1 GCA_003696955.1 Deltaproteobacteria bacterium
CAACCCGAACGACCAGATGTGGTTCAAGTTCGACCTGACGGCCCCGGCGCTCAACGACGGGGACATCGCGGACGCCAACGGCTACAAGTTCGACTTCGCCTTCCTGTCGAAGGAGTTCCCGGACTACGTGAACACGACCTTCAACGACATCTTCCTTGTGTGGCAGTCGTCGAGCATGTTCACGGGGAACGTGGTGTTCATCAACGACCAGCCGATCACGGTGACGGCGCTGTGGGACGACGCGACGGGCGTCGATTACATCGGCGAGTGCCCCGGCCCCTTCGACCCGGTGCCGCAGATCCCCGGTTGCACGGGAAATGCCCCGGAGCTTGCAGGCCTCGCGCTGCAGCAGAACGGCGCGGGCACGGGCTGGTACACGGCGACGGGCGGCGTGGAGCCGGGGGAGACCTTCACCCTCCTCTTCACGATCTTCGACATGGGTGACAGCGTCTACGACAGCTACGCGGTCATCGACAACTGGCGTTGGGACTGCGAGGGCTGCGTGCCCAACGAGGTCAACGACTGCGGCATCGCGCCGCAGTGACGTGAAGGTCCCGAGGGGGGCCGTTCGCAACGACGAAGCCGGTTCGCTCCGACGAGCGGGCCGGCTTCGGCCGTTCGCGGCGCCCCATGTTACGGCGCTTCCGGTCCCGCTGCGGACCCGCTACGGACGGCAGACGGCGTCCACGTCGAAGGGGGCCTCGTAATCCACGCCCTCCACGCCGAAGCCCCGGGTGCGCGCGTAGGCGGCCATGAACCGATCGTAGAGCGCCTCGTCGAACGCATCGCCTTCCCGCAGAGCCTCGAACCTGCGGACCAGCTCGTCGAGAACGGCGGGCTCGAGTTCCCGATCGTCCATGCGGACGAGGCCCTCGTCGTCCACGACGGGCGCCTCGCCCGCGAGCTTCTCGTCGAACAGGCGGCGCATGGAGGCGAGGGGGTCTTCGTACCGTTCGCCGAGGACGTCCATGGCCAGGGCCATGTAGAGTGGCACGCCGGGGATCCCCCCGGAGGCTTCCGTCACGACGGCGGGGCCTTCGACCGCCAAGGCACGGCCACCGACGGCATCTGCGAGCACGGCGTCGAGGGCCTTGGTCGTGAATTCGAGGTCGGCCTTGGCCAGACCGATGAGGCCCTTGCGGTAGATCCCCTCGTTGAGGACGTTTCCCCGGTAGCTTATCGTCAGGACCGTCGCGCCACGCGCGAGCAGGTTGCGGCCCAGCAACTCACGCACCCACGTCTCGACGATGTGACCGCCCATGACGAAGATGGTCGAAACGGCCTCCTCCGGGGTGCCGGGCGGGATGTCCACGCCCGTGACCCGCGGCGGTTCGCCCTTGGCGGGGTCCTTGCCGCTGAAGGTCTTGACCCGAACCTCCCGTCCGCACGGGCGCAGGGCGCTCGCCACGGTGCGGCCCGTGCGCACGTCCACCGCCCGGGGCGCCGCCAGGGCCCAGACGATGCCGTCGAGGGGGCCGCCGAGATCGCGCTCGATGGCTTCGTACACCCGGTTGCGATCGTCCGGGGAGAAGGCGTCGGCGCGGATCGAGCGGGCGCGCAGACCCAAGGCGGCAAGGCCCCGGTCGAGGGCCAGGTTGCGGTGGTACCCGGGCGAGCCGATGCGACGAATCTTGTTGTTGCTCCCGGGCTGGGGTTCGGCGTCGAACGAGGCGGAGAGGGTATGCGCACCGAGACCGGCACCGAGCGCCACACGCGCACCCGACCCGAAACCGCCCGAACCGCCGACCACGAGCCATCGGCCACCGGCGCCCGGCTCCGGCGCGCCGCGTTCGGACACCACCCGGTCGACCATCGCCTGGGCGTCCTTCTGGACCCCGACCGGATGGAAGTTCCCAGGGTAGATGATGTGCCCGAGACGGGGCATGAAGCGAAACTGGAATTCGGGGATCGCAAGTTCCATGACCGCCGCCTGTCTACCATCGCCGCGACGCAGCGAAAACCGCTCCATCGTGGCGGCTACGTGGTGGGGCGTGCTCACCGCCTGCCGACCGTCGAACGACGTTGCGGCCCCGCGTGCCGTCGAGACCGTGCCCGCCCACCCGGAGGCCGCCGGCTACGGGGTTCGCCTTGCGCGCTTGCAGGTCGCCTCCGACGGACGGGTCCTCGTCGACCTTGCGTTCGACGCGACGGCGCGCGCGGCGGGCCTTTCCGTGGCTCGGTCGGGCGTCGTGCTGTACGTCGCCGGCGTCGGCTATCCGGCCGTCGAAGGCCCGGCAGAGACCTTCGCGACGCAGCGGCCGAAGGTCACCTACGGATTCGCCCTACCGGCTCCGCCCCGCGGAGCGCTGGTGCTTGCGCTCCACGCGGTGAGGAGCCCGCGCGGTGCGCTGCCGGGGACGTGGATTTCGATGCGTATCGCGGCGGGTGACGACCCGGAAGCCCCCGAGTGAAGAACCGTGGCTCCGTCCCTGGTGGCGCCGCCCGGCAGGACGAGCCCGCAGCGGATCAGGTCGGGATCTCGCCCTGGCCCTCCCGCAATACCTCGATCTCGTCCCCCGTCAGGCGTAGCACCGTCGATGGATTGGGCCACAGGATGCCGGCGTCGACGACGACGTGCACGTCCTTGCCGTAGCGCTTTTCGAGTTCCTCGGGGTCCTCGGGTTCTGGATCGGCCTCGCCGGGCGTCACGGAACCCGTCAGCAGGGGCTCGCCGAGGAGTTCGACCAACAGGCGACAGACCGGATGGTCGGGCATGCGCAGCCCCACTTCGTGGGCTCGGTTCTTCATGGTGCGCGGCACCTGGCTGGTGGCGCGCAGCACCAGGGTGTAGGGCCCCGGCAAGATCCTTCGCACGAGCCGAAAGACCCGGTTGCCCATGTGGCCGTAGGTGGAGATCTCCGCCAGGTCGTTCACGAGCATCGTCAGGGGCTTTTCGTGGCGTTCCCCGATGCCCTTGAGCCGGCGGAGCGTGGCGATGCCGCGCGGATTGGACAGGGCGCATCCGAACGCGTAGCCCGTGTCGGTGGGGTAGATGATGACCTCCCCACGCTGGAGGGCGACCACGGCCGGATGGAGCTTGCGCGGGGCCGGGCGCTCTGGGTCGATGCGGATCCGCATGCGGGCGGCAGCCTACGCGGGCGGGAAGCAGGGGGAAAGGGCCGGTCCCGGGGAGGGCGTCGGACCAGGGCGTGACCGAACCCACATGGGCACGCCTCACTGTCGCGCGCGCGGGGCGAACCGGCGACGCAGGTTCGCGAGGGTTCGCAGGGGGATCTCGCGCATGCCCCGAGCGGCCATCGCGGGTGGCAGTCGTCCGCCCGGGTCGGCGCGGACGGTCAGGCGGACCCGCGTGCGGCGGGGCCCGAGACGTTCGAGATCGAAGCGGCCATCGAGTCGCGGCATACGTACGCCGCGTGGAACGACCGGGACCGTCTCGTCGGCGACGGCCCGAAAGACGAAGCTGCACCCGTTCGAGTAGTGGAGTTCCGTCACGCGCAGGACGACGTCGCGATCCGCGACGGGCGGTGGCGAGGCCAGGTGGTAGTAGACGTCGAAGCCGTCGGGGCGCCGGCGCAGGGTCTTCGTCTCGACGGCGGGGTGGAACCACTCGACGTGCCGGTCGCCGTCGCGCAGGGTCTCGGCCACGTGCCGAATGGGGGCCGGGATCTCGACGTCGGCGACGAAGGCCGTCGTGTGCCGGTCCGGGTGCGGAAGGGCGTACAGGGTGACACCTTCGACCATCTCGATCCGCCGGGCCCCGGGTGGGGGGCCGGGGACCCGGGGCGCGTCGCGGACGGCGCCCAGGGCCGTGGCCGCAGCCGTGGTGGTGCCGAGACCCACCACGACGGCCCAGACCGCGATGCCGCGGGGCCGTGGCCGCCACCTCGGGAAGGGCCGGGAGCGAAGGCGCGTCCACGCGCCCACGTAGACCCATGCGGCCAACATGATGGCGTAGATGTCGTACGGGGCCCTGAGCCGCTGGCTACCGAAGAAGACGGCTGCGGTCACCATGCTGGTGACGAGTTGCAGCGCAACGAGGGCCCGTTCCGGTTCGCGCCGGGTTCGGCCGAGCGCGAGGACCATGCCGACGAGAGACGGCAGCCACACGACGAACTGATAGATGGCCCGGTAGGCGAGAGCGGGGGGATAGAAGTACGCTCGGCCCTTCTCCGCCTCGGGCCACGGCGTCGACACGAACCAAAGGAGCGATACGTTCACCAGACCGTACCGAAGCTGCTCGAGCAGGCCCGTGCGGGCGTAGCACCGTCGGCGAATCCGCCGGTGGATCTCCGGGTCGCCGATGTAGCCCACGAACTTGATGCTCTCGCCGCCGAGGGCCGGGGCCAGGGCAAGGGGATGGTCGTCGGAGAAGCGGCGGGCGAGGGCGCGAAAGCCGGGTAGGCTCACCCGGCGGCCGTCTCGGGTGGATCCGCGGGCGTTGCTGCGGGCCAGGGCGCGTTCGTTGGGAAATGCCTGGGTGACGATGTTGTGGCAGCGTCCCGCGGTGAGGTTCATGTTGGCGTTCTCGGCGATGCCGCCGAAGTACCCCGTGTGCAGGCGAAAGCGCACGACGGAGACGGCCAGGGCGATGGCCAGGCAAGCCCCCACCACTGCGACGTGGCGCGGGCGCAGGCGCGGAAGGCGACGGCGGGCGACGATGGCGACGACGAGCGCACCCGTGAAGAAGAGCGCGGACTGGGGGCGCACGACGAAGGCGAGCGCCGAGACGACGCCCGTGGGGAGGGCGCCGGTTCCCTCCTGTGCGAGCCGTACCAGGCCGAGTGTGGACGCGAGTTGCAGACAGAGGAAGTAGGGCTCGGACAGGAAATATCCAGTATGGGATATGTGTGGGTACCACACGAGGGCGGCCACGCCGACGATCTCGGGGATCGGTCGTCGTGGGAACGTGCGAAGGGCGAGCAGGTAGGCGAGCGGCACCGCACTCGCACCGAGGACGGCCTGGAACACCGCAACCGACACGAGGTTCTTCGCGCCGAAGATCGCCAAGGGGATCGCCATGAGGGTATGGGTGCCCCAGACCTGCCAGGCCAGGGTTCGGTCACCGAAGACGAACCCCTCCGTGGCGAGACGTTGCGCCCTGCCGACGTACCCGGCCATGTCGCTGAACACGTAGTGCCACGGCGGGTGGACCAGCAGGACCCAGACGAGCCGTGTGGCGAGGGCGAGGAGGACGAGGGCGACGAGGAAGCGTCGCGAAGGCGCCCGCGGCACGATGCCGGTCCTGGTCTGCACCGGGGCAAGGCTAGCAGGCCGTGCGACGTGGCCGGGCCAGCCGCCCGGGCGCCTCGCGCACGTCGCGTCGGCTCGGACCCCCGGCGTCCGCGCGATACGACGGGCGTCCGATCGTGGTAGGAACGGCGCCATGGCTGCTCCGATCCCATCGACGGACGTCGCGGCGCTCGCGGCCCGGCGCGAGCGATTGCGTACCGCCCTCGCCGGCCGCACGGCGTTCTTCTTCGCCGGCCGCGCGCGGCCACGCAACTACCCGGCGAACGTGTACCCCTTTCGTGCCGGAAGCCACTACTCGTACTTTGCCGGGGTGTCCCTCGAAGGCGCGGTGCTCGAGGTCGGTCCGCAGCGCACCGTCTTGCACCGGGTGCCGCCATCCACCGAAGACGCCCTCTGGCACGGCCCCGGTCTGGAGGACGAGGAACTGCTGGCGGCCACCGGGGTCGACGCCCTCGCCGACGTCGCGGACGTGCACCGGGCCGTGGAAGCCGCCCGTGAGCCCTGCACGCTTCCCGCGGTGGATCTCGCCACGCGCATCGAGCAGGCGCGCTTGTTCGGCCGAGACTGGCCCGAGCCGGGCCCGGTGGGCCCCGACGATCTCGACGAGGTCGATCGGGCGCTGGCCGAAGCGGTCGTCGAGCTTCGGTTGCGTCACGATGCCGATGCCGTGGAACGGATCCGCGCGGCCTGTCGTGTCACCCACGCCGCCCACGGGGCGGGGGTCGCCGCGACGACCCCGGGGGTACGAGAGGCGTCGGTGCGCGCCGCCATCGAGGGCACCATGCTGGCCATGGGCGCCGAACCGGCCTACGGAAGCATCGTGTCGGTGGCCGGGGAGGTCCTGCACAACACCACGTACCACCGCACCCTCGCGCCGGAGGATCTGCTCTTGGTGGACGCGGGCGCCGAACTCGACGGTTGGGCGAGCGACGTCACGCGGACGTATCCGGTGGGCGGAACCTTCCTCCCCGAGCAACGGGCCATCTACGACATCGTGCTCGCCAGCCAGCAGGCGGCCATCGCCGCCGTCGCCCCCGGCGTACGGTTTCGGGACCTGCACCTCGCGGCCGCCCGCGTGATCGCGCAGGGCCTCGTGGACGAGAAGATCCTCCTCGGCGATCCGGACGCCCTGGTGGAGGCCGGTGCCCACGCGCTCTTCTTCCCCCATGGGCTCGGGCACCTGCTCGGGATGGACGTGCACGACATGGAGGATCTCGGTGATCTCGCGGGCTACGCCCCGGGGCGCAGCCGCTCCGCCCAGTTCGGGTTGTCCTATCTGCGGCTCGATCGGGACCTCGAACCGGGCATGGTGGTCACCATCGAACCCGGGTTCTACGTGGTGCCGGCCATCCTCGAGGCGCCCCATCTCGGGCGGGCCTTCGCCGAGCGCAAGATGGTCGATCTCGACCGCCTCGAGCGATTCGGGTGCGTGCGGGGCATTCGCATCGAGGACGACGTGCTCGTGACGAGCGACGGCGCGGAGGTGTTGACCGCATCGATTCCGAAGGCGCCGGCCGACGTCGAGGCCGCCATGGCCGCCGGCGGCTTTTTCCAGCCGGCGTAGCCTTCGGACGCGGAAGAACCCGGGCTTCGGGACGGGCCGAAGGACGTGGTAGGCTTGTCCCGCCCGTGCGGCCCGCGGCAAGGGGGCCGCCGCCGGGTCGGAGACCCCAACCATGCGTCCATCGATTGCCAAGCTCCTCGTCTTCCTCGGTATCTTCGGATCTGCCTCGGCCTGCACCACGGATCTGCCCGCACCCGACAACTACGCATCGGCGTCTGCGAGCGCGACGGCGACCACGGGTGTTCCGGGGGATCTCGAGGTCGATTGTGGCATGCCGGCCCTTGGCGCGGTCGACGCCAACTACAGCCACACCGTATCGGCCCAGGGGGGCATGGCGCCGTACAGCTTCTCGGCCACGGGGCTCGAACCGCTGACCATCGATACCCTGACGGGAACGATCACCGGCGTTCCCGACGCGGAGGGCACGATCACCGGCGAGGTGACGGTGACCGACGCCCTCGGGGCGACCGCGAGTACGACGTGCACGATTACGGTGCGACCGCGTCTCGATGCCGAGATTCCGGATAGCAAGCTCATGCCCTGTGCCGTCGACGGCGAGACCCTGTTCGATTTCGTCGTGCCCGACACGGGCGACGGTTCGCCCATCACGTGCGCGACCCCCGGAGGCGAGGGCAACGGCAAGATGCCGGCGGGACTTTCGGTCAACCCCGACACGTGCGCCGTCGAGGGGTCGATCACCGAGGATCGCTACGGCACCTGGGTGTGGATCGTCGAGGGGCAGCAAAACGGCGTGAGCGTGTACGTGCCGTACTGTGCGACCAACGACACCCAGGCGCCGGGGGCCTACGACATCACGGTCTTCCACGGCGGGGATCTGCAGACGAACAAGGCCCTCGTTCCGGCCCGCGGCACGTTCCAGCCAGGGGCGCCGCTGTCCTTCGGGGATCCGAACGCGAGCGACCCGAGGTTCGAGATCGTGGACCCGGCCAACTGCGGCAACCCATGCTTCTTCGGATTCGCGTTCTTCATCAATGCGAGCCCCTTCGACGGCACCACGTTCTCGTTGAACCCCCGCGGTCTCCTGCAGGACATGAACATGCAGAACATCGGCATGTTCCACCACATGAGCGTGGACGGACCTGCCGTCACCGCGCCCTTCGAGAATCGGCCCTGGGTGCTGAACGTCAGCCTCGACTACTGTCTGTCCAACGTCGACCAAGCAACGTGCATGGGTGCGGACGCCGTCAAGGCCAACGGCAACGGGAACCTCGAATTCGCCGTAGTGATGTTCCCCCAGTGAGCGCGGCGGCGCCACGAACGGGACTTGCCGTGCTACCCTGCGAGCCGTGAACGCCACGGGGCAGCGGGAACTCAAGGTCGCCCGGGTGCTCGACCGTGAGGTCGCGCCCCTGTGGCACGACCGCTTCGCGCGGGTCATGTTTCGCGACTTGCCGCCCCTCGAAGAGGGCATCGTGCTCGATGCTGCTGCCGAGACCGGGCGGACGACGCTCGAGTTGCTCGCGCGTTATGGGCCGAAGGTGCGAGTCGTCGGATTGGAACGCGATCCGGCCAAGCTCGAGTTGGCCCGAGCGCGCATCGACCCCCATTTTCGCGACCGCGTCTACCTCAAGCACGGCGATCCGACCGAGGTGGCGAAGATGGCGGACGACACCTACGCGGCCGTCTTCGCCAATCTGGTCGTGGGCGAGTCGCCCGAGCCCGAGCAATTGCTCGCCGAGTTCGTGCGCGTGGTGCAACCGGGAGGGGAGGTTCGCGCCACACTGCCCCTCCGGGGCACATGGGCCGAGGTCGAGGATCTGCTCTACGAGATCCTGCTCCATGCGGGCGCATCGGATGCGGTGCGACGTCTGTCGAGGCTGGCGCGGCTCCGCCCGACCGGGCCGGCCCTGGCCGATCGGCTACGAAGCGCGGGGATCGAACCGGATCGTCTCGTGATCGAACAGCGCCGTATGCAGCTCGTCTTTCCGGGCGGACGGGAGTTTCTGTTCTCGCCTGCCATCGAGTACGGGCCGCTGCGCCTGTGGAAGGCGATCATCGGCAAAGGCAACGAGCCGCAAAAGGTCTTTTGGCAGCTCAAGGAGTCCATCGACACCTATTTTGCAGGGCGCGTCTTCTGCGTGACCGTGGTGCTCGGCAACGTGCGCATCGAGGTTCCGAAGGGAGCGGAAGAGCCGTTGGCCCGGCGGATCTTCGGCGCGTACCCGGAACTTGCCGGCTTGTTCTTCGCGGATACGACCGCGGCGCGCGACACCGAGGACGACTTCGAACTCGACATCGACATCGACGAGGAGCCCGAGGTACCCGCCGCCGCCGATGCGGGGCCGGACGAGGATCTCGAGTCGAGCTTCGCCGATCTCGGCCGGGAGCTCGCGCTTGCCGCGCAGACGGAGGCCGAGGCGCGGGATGCGGAAGAGAGCGACACGGCCGACGTGCTCGGTGCATTCGAGGAGGTGCGTGACGGCGAGGACCTCGAGTCGATGTTCGAGGAACTCGACGCGGAGATGCACCTGCTTCCGGCCGATCCAACGCCGGTCCCGGCGACGGACGCTCGACCGAGAACGGGGGTGCGGCTCGCGGCGGTGACTGGGACGCAGGCTCCCGTGGACAAACCGCCGCCACCACCTCGACGGCGGCCGCCCCCACCACCGCCGAAGCCCACGATGCGCATGCGAAAGCCGCCACCGCCACCACCACCGCGCGGCAAGAAGAAGCCATGAACGCCGGCAGGCGAGGGGGAGGGCGTTGCTTGCCGTTCGCCGCGATGGTGCTCGGCCTTGCGTGCGGGCGTGCACCGTCCGAAGGCGGCGACGGGCAGGCCGCTGCCGAGCCGCCGCCCCGGGCGAAGGCCGCAGACGACGGCGAACACGGCGGGCCACCGTCCCCACCTCCGGTTCGCAAGGACGGCACCGTCTACGCGGAAGGCGTGTTGATGGGAACGCGCGTTTCCTTCAACGTGTGGCTTCCGCCAGGCCGCACGGCAACGGACGCCGCGGCCGCGATGGAGGCCGCCTTCGGAGAGATCGAACGTATCGAAGGCGTGCTCAGCGAATGGCAACCCAACACCGAGTTGTCACGACTGAACGCCGCGGCGCGGCGGGGTCCGTTGCACGAGGTTCCCGTCTCGGAAGATCTCTGGACCGTACTCGTGGCGGCGCGCAAGGTCAGCGAGGCATCGGGCGGCGCCTTCGACGTCACGTTCCATGGCGTGGGGCGCCTGTGGTCCTTCGAGCCGGGGGCCCGGCCGCCTTCCCGAACGGCGATCGATCAGGCGCTCGAGGTGGTGGGATACGAGCACGTGATCCTCCACGATGACTCGAAGAGCATTTCGATCGACCGGACCGGGGTGCAGATCGGGCTCGGAGCCATCGCCAAGGGCTATGCCGTGGATCGGGCATCGGCCGTGCTTGCCGACCGAGGCTTTCGCCGTCACATCGTCGAGGCCGGCGGAGATACCTACGTTTCGGGACGCAAAGGTGTGCGACCGTGGGTCGTCGGCGTGCAGGACCCCGATGCGCCTGGCCCCATCGGCGTGCTGGAGGTCGAGGATCGGGCGGTCGTCACGAGCGGCGACTACCAGCGTTTCTTCGAATACGAGGGGCGGCGCTACGCCCACATCCTCGACCCCACGACGGGCCAGCCCGTACCCGAGGAGCGAGCGCCGCGCAGTGTGACCGTCGTCGGGCCTTCGGCCATGCTCGCCGATGCCTATGCCACGGCCGTCGCCGTCCTCGGCATCGAACGGGGGGTGGCCCTCGTGGAGCAGACGCCCGGCCTCGACGCGGTGGTCATCGATCGAGCGGGCCGGGTGCACGTCACCGGAGGTCTTGCATCGACCTTCCGTCTCGTCCGGCCGCACGACGACCCGGGCCACGAAGGGGGAGCGCACGCTGCGCAGCGTGGGCCGCGTTCGGCGGACGGGCACGCCGGGGTGGAGCGTAGCCCTCGCGGCGGCACGTAGGTGGATGTAGGTCTGCGTGTGGCAACGTGGGGAAGCATCCCTCATTTGCCCTGATGTACGACCAAACGGAGGTGAGGCGCCTTAGGGGCCACGCACGGTACGTCCAACCCTCGCTACGCTGGTCGTGTCGATCGCGTAATCCATCCTCCAGATCGTAGCTTCGGTGACGGACGCTTGGGCCTCGGCGCGCGAAGGCGGCGAGACGATCACGGTCGACCGAGATTCGGTGTCCGATGGGGCCATGTGTTGCATCGTCGCCGAGGGCATCGGTACCGTGACGTGCGTGGCAGGTGCCGTTCCCGCGCGGCCCCCCAACCTGCCAATCCTCTCCCCCCCGAATCTGGAGGTCCCCCCAAGATGCTCGCCCCCCACATTCCTCATCCGTTGGTTCGCTTCGCTCGATGTGGCGGCTTCGCCATGGCGCTCGTGGCTCCCCAAGTGGCCTCGGCCGAAGGACCGGTGTCGGCCGAAGAGGTCGAACGTCCCGCGACCTGGGACATGACCGTCGAAGAACTGCGCGCCATCGGCCTCGGGCAGTACCGCGGCGACCCGGTGCCCGTACCCCCGGATGCGCCGCTTGCGTTCGACCCCGACGAGCCGCGGCCGGCCAAACAGGGCGTCATCTTCGTGAATTTCGACGGCGCCAACCTGCAGAGTGGGTGGGACAACTCGAAGACGAACACCACCCAGATCTCGCAACTCGCCGGCCCCTTCGCCGCGTACGGACAGGGATCCAAGCGCGAGGCCACGATGCAGGCGGTCCGAGACGATTGGGCGCCCTTCAACGTCATCGTGACGGACACCCGGCCGGCCTCCGGCGACTACACGATGAACATGACGGGGCCCACCAACCCGTTCGGGGGCGGTGTGCTCGGTATCGCGCCGCTCGACTGCAACGACAGCCAGACCCACAACAACATCACGTTCGCCTTCCATAGCGCCAACGACCAGTTCAGCGCGAGCACCCAGGCGACGACCATCGGCCAGGAGGTCGCCCACTCCTATGGGCTCGAGCACGTGGACGAGCCGGGCGACATCATGAATCCGTACAATGCTGGCGGAAATCCGAGCTTCACGGATCAGTGCATCCAGATCGTGAGTAATCAGGGCATCGTCTGCGGTTCGCAGCACGCGGCGCAGTGTGGGTCGAGCAACATGCAGAACTCGTACCGGGAGCTTTTGGCCCTCTTCGGACCGGCACAGGCGGACGACACGCCGCCTTCGGTGACGATTACCTCTCCGGCCGACGGTGCCATGTACGAAGCCGGAGCGTCGTTTCAGATCACGGCCGACGCGAGCGACGATGTGGGCGTGCAACAGGTGGATCTCTACGTGGACGGTTCGTTCTCCCAGTCCGACGGCACGGCGCCTTATGGATGGAACGTGGAGAACATTCCCGCCGGCACGTACACGTTCTACGCCGTGGCGCGCGACCTGTCGGGCAACGAGGCACAGAGCAACGAGGTGACGATCGAGGTCACCGAAGCCGGCGGCTCCGGCGGCGATCCGAGCGGCGGCGACCCGAGCGGCGGCGATCCGAGTGGTGGCGATCCGAGTGGTGGCGATCCGAGCGGCGGCGATCCGAGCGGCGGCGATCCGAGCGGCGGCGACCCGAGCGGCGGCGATCCGAGCGGGGGAACGGGCTCCGGCGGCGGATCGGGGGAACCGCCGCCGGACGAGGACAGCGGTCCCGTCGATACGGGGCCGTTTCCGCCCGGGTACGGTGAGCGCGGAATGGAGGATGGCTGCGCCTGCACCGCAACCGAACCGAACACCGTAGCGCCGCTGGCGCTCGTCGGGTTGTTCCTCTTCGGTCGGCGACGTCGGCGCGTCTGAGTGCGGATTCGGCTGCCGGCGCGGCCGAGATCGCCCGATCGTAGCCTCCGGGAAACGTCGATTCCGTTGTGGGGGAAACGATGCACGATTTCCGTTGAGTTTCCCCTCGGCAGTCCGTAAAATTGTCATGTGAATGTGGGACATGTAGGTCGAGGTGGTATCCCCACCGCGACCCGCCCCCCCCGGTTATTCGCTCGCCAATTGGAGTCTTCCCCCATGCCTACCCCCCATCGTTCCCAGTCCCCTACCTCGCCGCATTCCTGCGCCGCGCGGCGCGTCGTGCTGGTGATCGGCGCCTTGTCGCTCTCGTTGCTCCCTTCCCTCGGTCGAGCCGCTCCGCCGGACGACGAGGTTCGGCCGCCGACCTGGGACATGAGCCTCGAGGAGCTTCGGGCCATCGGGCTCGGGCAGTATCGCGGCGATCCGATCCCGGTTCCCCCGGAGTTCGCACGGGAGCGCGACCCGGACGAGCCTCCCGAGGCCAAGCAGGGCGTCATCTTCGTCAACTTCGACGGCGCCCAGCTTAGCAGCGGGCCGGACAACTCGAAGACCAACACGACCCAGATCGGGCAGTTGGCCGGCAACTTCGCCGCCTACGGTCAGGGGTCGAAGCGCGAAGCGACGATGCAGGCGGTTCGCCAGGATTGGGCTCCGTTCAACGTGATCGTCGTGGACTCGCGTCCGGCCTCGGGCGACTACACCATGAACATGACGGGGCCCACGAATCCGTTCGGTGGGGGCGTGCTCGGCATCGCGCCGCTCGACTGCAACGACAGCCAGACCCACAACAACATCACGTTCGCCTTCCACAGCGCGAACGACCAGTTCAGTGCGAGCACCCAGGCGACGACCATCGGCCAGGAGGTCGCCCACTCCTACGGGCTCGAGCACGTGGACGAGCCGGGCGACATCATGAACCCGTACAACGCGGGCGGGGACCCCAGCTTTCGGGACGAGTGCATCCAGATCGTGAGCAACCAGGGCATCGTGTGCGGCTCCCAGCACGCGGCCCAGTGCGGTTCGAGCAACATGCAGAACTCCTACCGTGAGCTTCTGGCCCTCTTCGGGCCCGCCCAGGCGGACGAGGCTCCGCCCGAAGTGGCCATCACCTACCCCATGGACGGCGCGACGTTCGACGTGGGCGCGGACTTCGACATCACCGCCACCGCCACCGACGACGTCGCCGTGGCGTCGGTCGACCTCTACGTCAACGGTGCGTTCCAACAGTCGGACAGCGGCGAGCCCTACAGCTGGGGGGTCACGAACATCCCGGCGGGCACCTACGAGATCTACGTGGTCGCCAAGGATCTCGCGGGCAACGAGACCATGAGCGACGTGGTCACGATCGGCGTGGGCGAGGCACCGCCGACCACGACCAGCGGGAGCGGCGGGGACTCCGGCGGGGACTCCGGCGG
>RFGU01000066.1 GCA_003696955.1 Deltaproteobacteria bacterium
CGGCCACGTTCGTCGCAAGCACGATCCGCGGGCGCACCCCCCGGCGCACGGCCTCGGCCTGGGCGGAAAGCGGCAGCGAGCCGTGGAGCGGCCGCACGTCGAGATCGCGGGCGGCCGCCCACGGGCGGAGCTTGGCCTCGGTCCGGCGGATCTCGGCCATGCCGGGCAGGAACACGAGGATCGAGCGCTTCGGGTCTTCGTCCACGAGGGCCTCGGCCGCCCGCAGGACGGCGCCGGCCTCGTCGCCCCCGCGGGGGACCGGTGCGTGACGCACCTCCACGGGAAAGCGCACGTCCGGCGTGCGGTGCACCACGCCTCCCATGTGGTCCGCGATCCGTTCGGCCTCCAAGGTGGCCGACAATACGGCGAGCCGCAGGTCCGGCCGCCCACCGCGGGAAAGGTGGAGCAGACGGGCGAAGGCGAGATCGCTTGCGAGGCGGCGCTCGTGGAACTCGTCGAAGATCACGACGGAGACGCCCGAAAGGCTCGGGTCCTCGGCGAGCATGGTCGCCAAGATCCCGTCGGTGACGTAGGCCAGGCGGGTGTCGGGGCCCATGCGCCGGTCGAAGCGCACCCGGTAGCCGACGGTGCCGCCCACCTCCTCCCCGCGGCTGCGGGCGACGAAGCGCGCCGCGAGGCGGGCTGCGATCCGGCGGGGCTCGACCACGATCACGCGGCCGTCCACGACGTCGAGCAGCGCAGGTGGCAGGGCCGTCGTCTTGCCCGTGCCCGGCGGCGCCCACACGACGACGTCGCGGCCCGCCGACACATCTGCGCACACGGCGTCGGCGATGTGCAGGATCGGCAGGGACGCGGGCACGGCACAAGGGTTTCGGACCGCGTGGATGCATGCAACGGCGCCGTGGCTTGACGGCGCCTGCGCCGGCCGCCATGACTGTCGCCCGTGGCGAGGCCACCTTCCCAGGCACCGGCGACCCTCGCCGACCTCCCGGCGGGGACCCTGGCGCGGATCGTCGGCACGACGGGCGCCTCCGACCTTCAGGTCCGCCTGTGGGAGATGGGCCTGACCCCCGGCACCGCCGTGCGGGTCCTCAAGCGTGCGCCCCTCGGAGATCCCCTCGAACTCGTGGTCCGTGGCTATCACCTGTCCCTTCGCGCGAAGGAAGCCCGTGGCGTCGCGGTGGCGCCCCTGGGCGAACCCGAGGAGGCTGCGTGACGCGACGCGTCGCCATCGTCGGCAACCCCAACGTCGGCAAGACCAGCCTGTTCAACGAGTTGACCGGGGCCCGCCACCAGGTCGGCAACTATCCCGGAGTCACGGTGGAGGTACGCGAAGGCGTCGTGTCGCCACGATTCGGACGCCACCGCGGTACGGTGGTCGTCGACCTACCGGGCACCTACAGTCTCTGCCCCGTAAGCGAAGACGAGGCCTTGGCCCTGTCGAGCCTGTGCGGCGAGTCCGGCGATCCCCCCGACGTGGCCCTCGTCGTGGCCGACGCGACCAACCTCGCGCGCAACGTGTACCTCGTGGAACAGGTGGCGGACCTCGGGCTGCCCACGGTGGTGGGCCTGAACATGACGGATCTGGCGGCGCGATCGGGGATCGAGGTGGACCCTGCCGGTCTCGAGGCGGCCCTCGGGGTGCCCGTGGTCCCCATCGTCGCGCGCACGGGCAAGGGCGTCACGGATCTCCTCGACGCCCTGGACCGGGCGAAGATCCCCGCCCCCCGCGCGTTGCCGGACGCCGCCCCCGCCTTCGTCCATCGCCTGGCCGAGCACGCAGGTCCCGGCCGTGCGCGCCTTGCGACGGTGGCCTGCGCCGCCGGGGCATTCGACCGCCTCCCCAGGTCCGTTCGCGAGACGGTGGACGCTGCATGGATCCCGGACGATCCGGCCGCCCTCCTCGATGCCGCGCGTATCCTGATCGAGGATCGGTACGACCACATCGAACGCATCCTTCACGGCCTCGCGGGAGGAGCGAGCACCGGCGAAGCGCACGCCCCGGCGATGGTGCTCTCGCGCCGGATCGATCGGGTCCTGACCCACCCGGTGGCCGGCATGGCGACCTTCGCCCTCATCATGGCGACCCTCTTCACAGCCGTGTTCCGCTGGGCCGAGCCCCTCATGGGCCTCGTCGAAGGCGCCATCGCAGCGCTGTCGAGCCACGTGGCCGACGCCCTCGGCCCCGGCCTGCTGACCGAACTCGTGACCGACGGCGTGCTCGCCGGTGCGGGCAACGTCGTGGTCTTCGTGCCCCAGATCGCCATCTTGTTCCTGCTCCTGGGGATCCTCGAGGACTCGGGATACCTGGCGCGGGCGGCCTTCTTGATGGACCGCGCCATGGCGAAGGTGGGGCTGCACGGCCGCGCGTTCGTGCCGCTCTTGTCCGGCTACGCCTGTGCGATCCCGGCGATCCTGGCGACGCGGACCATCGGCTCGTTCCGCGACCGCCTCGTGGCGATCCTCATGATCCCGTACATGAGCTGCTCGGCGCGCCTTCCCGTGTACCTGCTCGTGGTCTACGCCCTCTTCGACGCCGACCGCCCGGTCCTCGGCGTCCTCACCGAAGGCAGCCTCATCGTGCTCGGGATGTACACGCTCTCGACGGCCGCCGCCTTGACCGCGGGCTTCGTCTACAAGCGCACGATCCTGCGCGGAGCGGTTCCACCCTTGGTGCTCGAGCTGCCCCCCTACCGTCTTCCGCGCCTGCGCAATCTCGCGCTGCTCGTCTACGACCGCAGCATGGACTTCGTCAAGAACGCGGGCACGGTCATCCTGGCGCTGACCGTCGTGCTGTGGGCCCTGCTGAGCTTCCCCACCGACGAGACGGGGGCCGGCCGTGGCGGGCCGGTGCGCATCGAGGCCAGCTACGCCGGGCGCGCGGCCAAGGCGGCGGAGCCGCTCCTCGCCCCCATGGGCCAGGACTTTCGCATGGGCATCGGGATCATCGGCTCCTTCGCCGCCCGCGAGGTGCTCGTCAGCACCCTCGGCCTGGTCTACGGGCTCGAGTCCGCCGACGAGGACCCCGTGCCCCTGCGCGAGGCGATCC
>RFGU01000067.1 GCA_003696955.1 Deltaproteobacteria bacterium
CCGGCGTGGACGCGGTGCTCGTCCTGGCGGCCACCGAGGCGCCCGAGGTGGCCCGCGTCGTGGGGGTGCACCGTGCGGCCGGCTCCATCGTTCGGCGCGAGGGTACGGTGCTGCGCTGGGCGGGCTGGACCTTGCACCCCGAAGCCGCCGGTGACGACGCCTGCGCGGCCGTCGCCGGCCCGGTGACCGCCCGATGAGCCCGGCCGTGCTCTCGGATCGGCGCGACCTCGCCGAGGCCGGGGCGGGACGGGCCGTGGCGGATGTGGCGGACCTTCGTCGCCACCGTGGCGCAGCTTCCGCCGCCGGGCCCGAACCGAGGGCGTCGCATCCAGGCCGTGGCCCGCGGCGTGGGCGCTGCGACCGACGGCGTGCTCGGCCCGCTTCGGCCGGGGCTGGGCGGCCGTCACGGCGGGGCAGGTGCCGCCTTCGGATGCTTCACCCAGGCGTGCTCGGGGCGGGCCAGGATCTCGTCGAGGACTGCGTGCACGCTGCGGGCGGCCTCGGTCTCGCCGCGTTCGGCGGCGGCGTCGGCGAGCGCCCGCGCCTGCGGAACCAGTTCCTCGTAGAACCGCTCCGCCACCTCGTACATGCCGTGCCACTGTGCGTAGTCCGGCGCCATCATGGATGCGCCGTGGCGTGCTCGCCGCCCCTCGTGGTGCCACAGGTAGAACCACGTCCATTCGACGGGATCGTCGAATTCCTCCTTCGTGCGTAGTCCGGCCGACAGGAGCGCCTCCATGATGCGCAGGCCCGGTCGCGCGAACTTCTCGTTGTAGAGGGTCACGAAGGCGTCGTACTGGGCGTAGAAGGCGTCGACGTAGGACTTGGTGTGGCATACGGAGCACACCTCCTGCATCCGTGCACGCTTCGCTTGCCACGTGTCGGCGACCTTTTGCGAGCGCTTCGTCGGGTCGAGTTCCGTCACGATGCGTCCCGCCTCGTCGGTGTCGAGCCGCACGCTGATCGGAGGACGGTTCGTCCACGAGATCCGCTCCCGCGGATCGTGGGTCGTCCGGCCGCCGTTGCGGACGTTGCCGGACATGTGGCAGGTCGCGCACGTCGGTGCTTCGGCGTAGTCCTTGCCGAGGACCCACGTCGGTGCATCGAGCCCCATTCGGTCCAGAAGGTCCCGATAGGCGACCCCGTGTTTCGACTCCTCGTAGATCTCCTTTTGGGGATGGTCGGGACCGAGGTGGCACTTGCCGCAGTTCTCGGGCTTTCGCGCCCGTCGGCGGGAGAAGTCGTGGCGGCTGTGGCAGGCCGAGCACGAACCCGACGAGCCGTCGAGGTTGATCCGGCCGATCCCGGTGTTGGGCCAGGTGGAGGCGGCGAGTTGGGGACGGCCCGTCGGGTCGCGAAGGATCCGTGCGACGGCCTCGGCGTTCGTCGGTCGACCGTTCTCGTCCGGTCGAAGGTCGTCCACCGTCACGATGCCGCCGTCTTGGGCCTCGAGTCCCACCACGGATCCATGGCATTGGCGGCATCCCGACACGACGACGGCCTTGCCGTCGACGGCCGTGACGCCGGCAGCGGCGGGATCGTGGGGGGCGAAGGGGACGGGCGCTCCTTCGACCACCTCGGCCAGGCGGTTGTCGAGGGATGCGAGGATTCGGCCGCCCTTGGCGTGATGGCTTCGGGCGAACTCCTCGGCTTCGCGCGGGTGGCATCCGCCGCAGTCCCGGGGGGTCACCACGACCGCGATGCGGTGCCCGTAGTGATCGAATCCGTCCACGTCGTCCTCGGCGGCGCGGTGGCACTCGAAGCAGCCCACACCGACGGCGGCGTGCCGCGAGCGTTGCCAGGCGTCCACGATGCCGGGCGAGGTGGGGGTGTGACACTCCACGCAGGCGCGCGAGGATTCGGGCGGCGGGGTGTGGCTGCCGTCGCCTTCGGTCTCGGCCCGCTTGCGCGCGACCTCCATGGCTTGGACGTAGACGAGGGATCCGGCGAAGGCGAGGGCGAGGCCGGCGACCAGGGCTTGTTTTGCGCGTAGATGCATGGCGAAGATCGGAGCGCGGGGCGCGTCAATGGGCGACGGAGGCTTCCCACACCGTCAAGGCGAGGAGGATCAGGACCGCGGCGGCACCGATGGCGACGCTCGCTTCGGAGCCGGGGCGTCGGCGGCGGATCCAACCGTCCACGAAGGGCCACAGCACCACGGTGACCACGGCGAACCCCATGCTGCCCAGGGCGACGGGTAGGGAGAAGAGCTTGAGCCAGCGGAAGACGGGGTAGAAGTACCACTCCGGCTTGATCACGAGCGGGGTGGACGCCGGGTCGGCGGGTGGGCCCGGCACCGGCGGGAACGCGACGGCCAACGTCGAAAGCACGATCATCAGGACCAGGCCGATGGCGAGTTCCGTGAGCACGTGGTCGGGGATCAGGGGAAAGCGCCGGGAGCTGTCCGCCTCGGACAAGGGGGCGACGCCGTGGAGACGGACGAAGAGGATGTGGACGACGACGAAGGCCGCGATGGTCGTGGGCAGCACGGCGCCGTGCAGGACGAACATTCGCGGGAGCGTGTGCAGGTTGTAGGCATCGCCGGCCAGCAGGGCGCGGCGCAGCGGTTCGCCAACGACGGGGATCGCCCCGAGGAGGTTGCCGGCGACGGTCGTGCCCCAGTAGGAGAGCTGTTCGAACACGAGGCTGTAGCCCGTAAACCCCGCCATCAGGGTCGATCCCAGCAGGATGCAGCCCACGAGCCAGTTCAACTCCCGCGGGCGGCGGTAGGCGCCCGTGAAGAAGACGCGCATCTGGTGGAGGACCACGGCGGCAACCATGAAGGTGGCACCCCATCGATGCAGGCCGCGCAGGTACCAGCCAAAGGCGACGTCGTCGTGGATGAAGCGTACCGACGCGTACGCGCGAAGGGACGACGGTTCGTAGTAGACGGCGAGCAGAAGCCCCGTGACGATCTGCAGCACGAAGAGGTATGCCGGCGTGCCGCCGAGGCAGAACCACCAGCGCCGCATGTGGTCCGGGATCGGTTCGTTCGTCAGGGCGCGCAGGGCGTCGGGGTCGACCGGAATGCGCGACTGCAGGAAGTCTCGCAGGCGATTCACGTGGTGCTCCGGCGACGTCGCGAAAGGGCGGACGCGGGGACCGTCGGCAGCGGTTCGTGGTCGAGGCGAAGGAAGATCAGCCCGTCACGAACGTCCACGGGGAACTCGGTCAAGCGCTGGCCCGCCTTGGCGGGAGGGCCTTCGACGGCGGTGCCGTCGAGCTCGAACACGCCGTTGTGGCACGGACAGAAGAATCGTTCGTTGGCGCCTTCGTAGTGGACCCGGCAACCGAGGTGGGGGCAGACGTTCGAGAAGGCGACCACGCCCCGTTCGTCGTGTGACCGCACGAGCATGGCGGCGTCACCTCCGGGAAGGGACAACACGAGGGCGCCCGCCCCATCGAGATCCGCGATGCGCCCGGCGAAGATCCGCCGCGGTGTCCGACGCGGCGGGTCGAGGTAGCGCAGGGCCACGGCCGCGAAACCGGCGTAGCTTCCCGCCACCAAGGTGGCCGCACCCGCCGTCGCGATGCGGCCGAGGGCGGTTCGCCGCGACCGATCGACGGGGGCCTCGCCGCTCGGTCGCACGTCCGGCGTTTCGTCCGTCTCGTCCATCTTCCCCGGCACGGCGTCGGATGCTACCCGAATGCGCGGGAACGGAGGGCGCGCATCGATTGCGCCCGTTGCGGGGCGTGCGCCGGACCGCGCCTACGATCCGGCGCGGCGGGCCTCGTCGAGCAGGCGGTAGAACGTGTCCTCGTCCACGATCTGCAAGGGGGCCCCCTGTTCGACGAGGGCTTGGGCCTTGCGAAGCTTGGACGACGGGCGATGTTCCGCGCCGACGACGAGGTAGCTCAGCTTGCGACTGACACCGGACGGGGTCTCGCCGCCGAGTTCCCGGACGGCCGCTTGGGCTTCCTCGCGGGTCATGCGCGACAAGGTGCCGGTGAACACGAAGCTCTTGCCCGCAAGGGGGCCATCGGAGGATCGCTTGCGCTCGCGGTGGGGAAGGACGCGGACGTGCCGCAAGAGTCCGTCGATCCGCTCCGACCGTTCGGCAAGGCCCTCGACGACGGCGTTTGCGATGATCTCGGAGATGCCCTCGATGGCGAGCAGATCCTCGGGACGGGCCTTGCGCAGCGCCTCGAGGGTGCCGAAGCGTTCGGCGAGGATCCTCGCGTACTTCGGCCCGACATGGGGCAGCCCCAGGGCCTCGAGGAACTTCGCAAGGGGGATCTCCCGGTTCCGCTCCACCTCGGACAGCAGGTTCTCCGCGCTCTTTTCGCCCAGGCGTTCGAGGGCGGCCAGGTCCGCACGGCGCAGTCGGAAGAAGTCCTCCGGGGTGGAGATGAGTCCGGCGTCCATCATGCGCTCGAGCGTCTTGGGCCCGAACCCCTTCATGTCGAGGACGCGGGCGAAGTGTTCGAGGTCCCGCATCCGCGCCACCGTGCACGACTCGGGATTGGCGCACACGAGGAATTCGGCCTCACGAATGCGGCGTCGCTCGACCGGCCCGCCGCACGACGGGCAGTGGTCCGGCGGTTCGAAGCGCGGTCCGTCGCCCTCGTCGAGCACGCGTTCGACGTAGGGGATGACGCCGCCTCGTCGCGTGACTTCGACGAGACTTCCCCGCCGTAGCCCGAGTTCCTCGAAGCGGGAGAGGTTGGCGAGGCTCGCCCGCGAGATGGTCGCGCCACTCAGGGTGATCGGGGAGACGAGCGCCACCGGCGTGATCGTGCCGTTACGGGAGACGGACCACAGCACGTCCTCGACGTGGGTCTGGCCCGACTCCCCCTGGAACTTGAAGGCGACGGCCCAGCGGGGGTGGTGCTCGGTGTTGCCGAGGCGCAGGTGCTCTGCGATCCGGTTGGCTCGCACGACGATGCCGTCGATCTCCATGTCGAGTTCGTCGCGGCGCTCCGACCACTCGCTGATTGCGGCCTCGAGCCCTTGACGGGGAACGATGCGGGTCTCGACGGTGGGGATCCCCAGCGCGTCGAGTCGCGCGAAGCGCTCCGCGTCCGTCTCGAAGTCTTCGTCGACGAGTTCCCACGCGGCGAATGCGAGGAGTTTGAGCCGCTCCCGGTCCCCCTCCTTCTGCTTGAGGGTGCCCGCCGTCAGGTTGCGCGGATTGGCGAACTCGTCTTGGACCTTTCGGAAGTTCGAAAGGGGCATGTACACCTCGCCGCGGACCTCGAGACGGTCGGCGTCGATGCGGTGGGGAAGTCCCGGAATGGCCAGGACGTTGCGGGTGACGTCCTCGCCCACCGTGCCCGATCCGCGGGTTCCGGCGAGGACGAGGCGGCCTCCCACGTAGTGCAGCGCCATGGCCACGCCGTCGAG
>RFGU01000068.1 GCA_003696955.1 Deltaproteobacteria bacterium
ACCGAGGCGCTCGGCACCCTCGCGCGGGCCGGCCTGCTCGGCGTGAACGTGCCGGCCGAACTCGGTGGGCTCGGTGCCGGCGTGGTCGCCTACAGCCTTGCCGTGACCCAACTGGCCAAGGCGTGCGCTGCGACCACGGTCGCCGTGTGCGTGAGCAACATGGTCGCCGAGGTGATCGCGTCGTTCGGCACGCCCGAGCAGGTTCGGACCCACGTGCCCCGCCTGGTCCGCGGCGAGTACACGGTGGGGGCCTTCGCCCTGTCGGAGCCAGGGGCGGGGAGCGATCCAGGCGGCATGCGCACGCGGGCGCGACGCGACGGGAACGACTGGGTGATCGACGGCACCAAGGCGTGGATCACGAGCGGCACGGACGCCGGCTTGTTCGTCGTGTGGGCCCGCACGTCGGAGGGCAGCGGCACCCGCGGGATCTCGTGCTTCCTCGTACCGGCGGGCACACCCGGCCTTACGGTGGGCAAGCCCGAGCGCAAGATGGGACTGCGCGGCAGCACGACGACGCCCCTTGCCTTCGACGGATGCCGCGTGCCCGCCGACGCCCTGCTCGGCGAGGAGGGGCGGGGCTTTCGCGTGGCCATGATGGCCCTCGACGGCGGCCGCATCGGCATCGCGTCCCAGGCGCTCGGGATCGGGCGCGCCGCCCTCGAGGCGGCCCTAGCGCACGCGCGCACGCGCCGGCAGTTCGGACGGCCCATCGGCGACTTCCAGGCCGTGCAGTGGCGCCTCGCGGACATGGCGACGGCCCTCGATGCGGCGGAGTTGCTCGCGCTGCAGGCGGCGTTTCGCAAGGAACGGGGGCTTACGTTCACGCGGGAGGCGTCCATGGCCAAGCTCTTCGCGTCGGAGCGCGCCGTCGAGGCCTGCAACCTGGCCCTCGACGTGTTGGCCGGTGCCGGCTACCGGCGGGAGGGGCCGGCCGAACGCTACTTTCGCGACGTGCGAGTCACGACGATCTACGAGGGGACGAGCGAGGTGCAACGGATCGTCATCTCGCGCCAGATTGCCCGCCGCTTCGGAGGTGCGTCGTGAACTTCGATCTCGGTGAGGACGATCGGCTGCTCGTCGAGGGCGTGCGGGAGTTCTGCGAGCGGGAGATCGCGCCGCACGCCGCGGCATGGGACGAGGCCGAGGCCATGCCCGAGGACCTCCCCGCGCGCCTTGCGGAACTCGGGCTGCTGGGCATGGAGTTGCCCGAGGAGACCGGCGGGGTGGGGCTTTCGGCCGTTGCGGGCGCGGCCGTCGTGGCCGAGCTTGCGCGGGCGAGTGCGGCCGTGGCCCTCTCGGTGGCCGCCCACAACGCCCTGGTGGTCGGCTACGTACACCGGTGCGCCACCGCCGAGCAGCGGGACCGGTGCCTGCCACCGCTCGTGGACGGGCGGTGGCTCGGGGCGTTCGCCCTCAGCGAGCCGGCGGCGGGGACGGATGCCACGGCCCTCGAGACGGTCGCGCGCAAGGCCGGCAACGACTACGTCCTGTCGGGCCGGAAGACGACGATCACCCATGGGACGCGGGCGGGGCTCTACCTCGTGGCGGCACGCATCGAGACCGGCGACGGGCCCATCGGGACGTTCGCCGTCGAGGCCGACCGCCCCGGGATCGAGAAGACGCGGGTGCCCACCCTCGGGATGTGCGCCTGCGACGTCGGGGACGTGACGTTCGCCGACGTGCGCGTCCCGGCGAGCGGCCTCTTGGGGACGCCCGGCGAATCCTGGAGGGATCTCAAGGCTGTCTTGGATCGGGGCCGGATCAACGTGGCGGCCATGGCCACGGGCATCGCCCACGCCGCCTTCGAGGCCGCGCGGGACTATGCCAAGGAGCGCCGGCAGTTCGGTCGGCCCATCGCCGACTTCCAGGCGATCCAATGGAAACTGGCCGACATGGCGACGCGCCTCGAGGCGGCCCGCCTTCTGGTGATGCAGGCTGCGGCCGCCCACGACGCCGGGCTGCGCGTGCGCGAGCTTGCGGCTCGGGCGAAGGTGTTCGCCGCCGAGACGGCCGTCGACGCCGCCAACGATGCCGTCCAGATCCACGGCGGCTACGGCTACACGCGGGAATATCCGGTGGAGCGGTACCTTCGCGACGCGCGGCTGTGCGGCATCGGGGAGGGGACCAACGACGTCATGCGCCTTCTCGTCGGTCGGGCGGTCGCCCGCCGCTTCGGAGGCGGGGCACAGGCATGACGGCCGCCCCGCCGCCCGGACCGTTCGTGTTCGTGCTCGACGATGCCGCGCGGGCGCGGATCCGCAGGCGTGGGTGGCTTGCGGCCCTCGCCCTCGTGCTCCTCGTGGCCGCATACCTCGTGGATCCGGCCACCTTGGGCGTCGCGCCCTTCGTGCTCGAGGTGGTCGCCGTGGCGGCCCTCGTGTCCCTGACCTTGGCACTCTTCGGGCTCGTGGTCGGGCTTTCCTGCCTCGCACAGATCGCCTTCGTCGTGTGGCTCGGTGGCCTTGCGTGTGCCGTGCGAACCCTCTCGGATCCGCGCAGCCGCCTGTGGGGGGTCGTCGCCGTGGCGGCGTTCGCCCTTGCGGCCTGGCTTCGCAGGCGGCGCTCCTCGCACGGCCGCGGCGCTGCACCGGCACCTTCGCCGGCCACCGGCGGGGTCGTGGACACCACTGCGGTGGAGCGCGACGACGGGGCTGCATAGGGCGAGGTCGGGGCGGGCCGCCGGGAGCCCTCGGGCGGCACGCATCGCCGGGACAACCTTCCTTCGATCCGATCTAGAGGGCTGCGGCTTGCCGGTAGGCGCCGTCGTTGGCGGCTGCGGCGACCGGAGAAGGTGTCATGTTGGATGCAGAAGGCGGCGTATTGGCCGCCGTAGCTTCGTCCTGCATGAACCAAGGCGCCTGCTCGAGTGCGTAGCTCGACAAGAGCCCCTCGTCCCGTGCGCGTTGGTAGAGCAGGCGCAAGAGTTCTACGCGATCCGTCGTGTCGCGCGGAAATTTACGGCCAAGTTGGGCTGTTTTGTCGGGGTCGAGGCCGCGGGCGCGCGCCCGACGTCGGAACGCTGCATCCTTGGCCGGCCGCGGCGTGCAACGGCCGCCGCTGAACCGGCGATTGACGACCTCGTAGGTCGGGGCGTAGCCGAGGGCCCGGCACTCGGCGGCGGCGCGCCGCGCCGCCCACACGGCCGTCACGGCCGCAGCGAGTCCGTCGGTGTCGCAGAAGATCCACGGGGGCGCCGCCGCATCCCAGACGGGTAGGAAGTAGACCGGGTTGAAGCCGAAGGGGCCGTAGCCGTAGTGCCAGCGCAGGATGCGCTCGCTCGCTCGCGCCCCGTCGGCGAAGTGGACGGGAACCTCGAACGTGGCGTCGTAGGTGGGATTGTCGCGAAAGGTGAGGATCCGCCGCAACTCCGCGCGGGCCTCGTAGTATGCGCGCGTTCCACGCCCCGCCTCCTCCATGGCACGACGCAGCGTGGCTTCGCGGGCGGGGCTGTAACGCATCCGCTCCCAGGCCCGGCGGCTGGCCGTGAGGTCCGGGTCGAGGACGTGGATCGCGTGGGGGCGATAGCTGCTCTCGCGCAGCGCCCAGATCTGGAACAGGCGGGGATCGGCGCCCATGGTGCGGGCGACCATGGCCAGGAGGCGCCGAAAGCGTACCTGGTCCCGGCGCGTCCATCGCTTGCGGTGGCGGCGAACGCGGCGGCGGCCCCGGCGGTCCACCTCGACGTGGAAGTCCTCGCACCGGTACGGGACCGTGGTGTTCGGCTGCGGGGCGCGCTCGGTGGCGCGAAGGTGCTCGAAGCGTCGGCGCAGCTCGTCGAGCCGGTGGGCGAGGGGCGTGGCGCCGAGCTGCCGGCCCGTGCGTACCTCGATGGCCGACGACGGGGAGGCGCCGCCGCAGCCGCCGGGCGTCGCCCCGAGCAGGCCCGCGGCGGCGATCAGCCAGCGGGCGCGGCGACGAATCCGACCGGCCAGCCGGTCGAACTTCAGGCGACGCCAGAAGCTGCGGGGGGTGGGCCACGGGAACATGGCGGGCGGTTGATAACACTGCTCGACGCCTGCGCAAGTGACGCACAATGCGCAGCCCAGGGCGCAGACCGAAAACCGGCCTGCAAGCCGGAATGCCGGGGAGCAGGTCGTGCCGACGGTTTTCGGCTCGTTCCGGGCGTGCCGGGCGGGTCGGGGAAGATGCGCGATCGGCGGCTTCCGAGCCTTCGCCCGCGGAGCGATCTCCATCCCCGCGCGTTGCACGCCCCAGATTGCACGACCTTCGGGCAGGATCGTCCCGGGCAGGATCGTCCCTTCGGGCAGGATCGTCCTTGCTAGGATCCGCAAACGTGGAAGGGACGATCCGAAGCATCGTGGTCCCCGTTCTGACCGTCGTGCTCGTCACGTCGTGCGCCAAGGCTCCGGGGGCCACCCACGGGGGGCCGTTCACGGGGGGGCTTTCGTCTTCCACGGAGGGGGCATCGGGGACGGGCGCCGCCGGGACGACCACCGGTGATGGCGTCACGGCGGGAGGCAGCGGGACCAGCGGGGGGGCCACGTCGTCGACCTCGGGCTCCGGCGGCGAGACCGGCCACGTGCCGCTTCCCTGCGACGAGGGATTCGCCTTCGATCCCGACCCGCCGCAGTCCGGCAGCCACCTCACCGTTTCCTTCACCGATCCCGAGCCGCTCGTCTACGTGGACCTCGCCGTCACCGGGCCCGGGGCGGCGACGACCTGGTGGAAGGGGATCACCACGTCGGACCCGTGGACGTGGCAGTGGGGGGTGACCGGCCTGTCGCCGGGGGTGTGGACGTTCGTGTTCTCGGCCGGCGATCCGCAGATGGAGCTTGCGAGCTGCCAACGCATGGTGATCGACACGGGCGAGCCGCCGCCGCCGCCCGCCACCGGGTGCGAGGGCAAGTACTGCGGCGACGACGACGGCATGGGTGGCGTCTGCACGGACGCTCCCTGCCGCGTCGTGGGATCGACGCTGGCCCATCCGTCGCCGTGCGGGCCGAGCGAGCAGGACTCGCCTTGGCAGACCCTGGATTCGGCGAGCTGCACGGATGGGACCACCTGCCGAATCTGGTGCCCCTACGAGAAGTGTGACGGCTGCCCCAACGGTACGGAGGCCGTCTGGGTGCCAGCCTCGGAGACCTCCTACGAGCAGGCGTGCAAGAACGCCTGCGAGGCCCTTGGTGCCTGTTGGGACGCGAACCTGTCCCTGTGCCGCAATCCGGGGATGTGCGGGCAACCCTTGGGTAAGTGTCCGTGGGAACCGTGACCTTCGCGACGCGGGCCGAGGCCAAGGGGCGTGGCCCCGTGCGTCCCGATGGCGCCCATGTCTGCTCGGGACGGGCAAAGGAGCTAGGCTGCCCGTCCATGGGGGCATGCGTTGCACCGTCGCCCGACGAACCTGCGCGCGGGTGGACGCTGCGACGGCGATCGGGTTGGCGTCGCTTCCTCGTCGCCCTCGTCGTCCCGCTGCTTTCGACCACCGTGGCCTGCGGTAGGCGGTCGGAGGGGGTCGTAGCCCCGTCCGGCGGAGGACCCGTCGATGCCGACGCGGCGGTGGCATGGGTTCCGTGGAGCCGCGATGCCTTCGACCGCGCCCGGGCGGAGGGACGCATCGTCCTCGTGAACGTCGTGGCGAGCTGGTGCCACTTTTGCCACGTGATGGACGAGCGTACGTACGCCGATCCGCGGGTTGCGGCGCTGCTGCGGGAGCACTTCGTGGCGATTCGCGTCGATGCCGACGCGCGGCCCGACGTCGCCGAGCGCTACGCCGCGTGGGGATGGCCCGCCACCGGGATCCTGACACCGACCGCCGAACCCGTCCTCGAGCTGCGCGGCTACCAGTCTCCGGATCGGTTCCTGGCGATCCTACGCGATCTGGTGGAGCGCAAGCGAACGGGGCGATTGCGCGGCCGGGTCGAGCCGCCGCCTACGGCGCCGGAGGATGCCGATCTCGCTCGAATCCGACAGCGTGCGGTCGCTCGCCTCGATGCGTTCTACGATCCCGATCGCATCGGTTGGGGGCGCACGGAGCAACGCTACCCGCTGGCCGACGCGGTGGAACATGCGTTCTGGCGCACCGAGCTGGCCGGCGACGCGGCGTGGCGCGGGCGGGCCCTCGACACCTTGGAAGCCACGTCGAATCTCCTCGACCCGGTGTGGGGCGGTCTCTACCAGTATTCCGTCGGTGGCGTCTGGACCGATCCCCACTTCGAGAAGATCGCGCGGATCCAAGCCGGCGCGCTGCGAACCTTCGCTTGGGCCTATGCGCTCACGGGGCAGGCGCGGTGGATCGAACGGGCGCGTCGCATCGTCGACTACCTGCGGTCGTTCCTCTTGGACCCTTCGGGCGGTTTCTACACCAGCCAGGACGCCGACCTGCGGCGGATGGACGGGTCGACCGTCCCTGGGGCCAGATACTACGACCTGGACGACGCGGGCCGGCGCGCCCTCGGCGTCCCTCGGATCGACAAGGCGATGTACGCCGACAACAACGGCGAGATCGTCCATGCCCTCGCGGTGTTCTACGCCGCGTCGCCCACGGACCGGGATGCACTCGGCCTCGCCGCGCGGGCGACCGACCGCCTGCTGGCGGAACACCGGGACGGCGATGGCCTCGTGCGCCATGCGGCGGACGACGACGGGCCCGTCCGCTACCTTCGGGATCAGGCCGCGGTGGGCCTTGCGCTCGTCCAGATGTTCCGCGTAACCGGTAAGGCGCGGTATCTCGACGAAGCGCGTCGTCTTGCCGACGCCGCCATCGATCACCTGTGGGATCGCGGCAGCGGTGCCTTCGTGGCCAACACGCCGGATCCCGAGGCTGCGGGCGTCCTGGCCCGTCCGCTCCGGCCGGTCGCGGACAACGCCAGGATGGCCCGATTCCTCTTGTCCCTCGACGAGCAGCTCGACCATGGCGAGGGGAGCGAGCAACCCTATGCGTCCGTGGCTCGAGCGGCCCTACGGGCCGTGGCCGATCCGCGGATGCTCGCCGCGGAGGGCAAGATGATCGATACGTACGTGCTCGCCGTGGAGCATGCCGTGCGCGAGCCGGCGTGGCTTACGGTCACGGGCGATCCCACCGACCCGCGGACCCGTGCCCTCCACGAAGCGGCCCTACGTTGGTTTTCGGCCAGGATCGTCGTGGAGCGGGCCCCGCCCGGGCGCTGGTACCCCGACAGCGGCGCCCCGGCAGCCTACCTTTGCACCCGGACGGCCTGCTCTCCACCGATGCGGGATCCCGCGGCCTTGCGCGCCGGCGGCACCCGATTCCTCGGGCGCACGTTCGGACCGGGTACGGGGGAGGGGGCCCTCGCCGCGGGTGCGGAGGGACGAGTCCCGGCCGCCCGAGCAGATCGCGCCCGGTAGGAGCGGGTACGCGCGCGAGCCGGCGGCCGAAGGACCCGCCGCCCGTCGCCTGCACGCCTCGTACGCGAATGGGTCGAGGTGGCGGGTGCCGGGACGCACCGGCCACGTACGGCGCGCCGGGCCGGGGGATGCCGCCCCTGGTGCGGGGGGAGCATGCGTCCCGCAGGCGGTAGCGGCGGGTGAGGGCTTGGCCGCGCGGTCCGGTGGACGCAAGGTGTCTTCGCGGGCGTCATGGTCCCGGGACCTCGAGCACGATGTCTGGCGTGGATCGCGGGGCCGGCGCTCGGGCATCCGCCACCCTTGCTCCGCGAGGGCGCCTCTGGCATGGTCCCGGCGCGCGGCCGATGGGCCGCCCGGAGCACCATGAAGGACCTTCTTCCACCGTGGGGTTGGGCGATCTTCGCCGTCCTGTTCGCCGCCACGGGGGCCCTCTATCTGGCCCTCGGCAAGAGCATCGTGGAGGATACCTGCACGACGCAGCGGCAGTACTGCAAGACGCAAAACCACGCCTTCGAGTAGGCGCTCGGTCGGCTGCGCCGCACACGGCCGGGCGCGGACGAAATGCCGGTGCCGCCGTGTTCGCTTCCACGTGGCAGCGCGGGGGGGAGGTGCGCCTGCCCGAGGTGCGCCTGCCCGAAGGTGCGCCTGCCCGAAGGTCGTGCGGGGGAGATGCTCCTGCCCGATGAGATGCTCCTGCCCGAAGGTCGTGCGGGGGATTCTCCTGCCCGAAGGTCGTGCGGGCGCGGGGAGTGCGCGTGCGGTAGGCGGGGGTGGCCGGGTCGCCGTCGGGGCCGTGGTATGCCACGATCGGTGCCGTGGGGCGCCGCCGAGCCAACGACGAGCCGGCCGACCGGTCGAGCCGCGGGCGGGGACGCCGATTCGGGGGGCGCGGTTGGCGCGCCATCGCTCGTGGGCTTGTGGTCGTGGTCGCGGTGGGGGGCCTCGGTGCCTGTGGGCCGGCGCGAGAACTCGGCGCCCGGCCACCTGCGCGTCCGCGGCCTGCTTCGGAGGCGACGTCCGACCAGGACCGCGACGAGCCTTCCGCCGAAGAGCAGCGAGCCGATGCGCCGATCCGAGCCCATACCCCCTGGGATCGCGCCCTGCTCGGTGTTTGGAAGGCCGCGAACGTGATCCCGGCGCCCCGGGCCGATGCGGCCACGTGGCTTCGCCGGGCGAGCCTCGTCGTGGCCGGACGGGTGCCGACCCCCAAGGAACTTCGCGCCTTCGTGGCCCGCGACGGTGACGACGCCCGTGACGCCGCGGTCGCCCGGCTGCTCGCGGACCCGGGCTTCGCACGCAGGTGGGGGCGCGTGTACGCGGGATGGTTCGTCCGCCCCACCCATCTGCGCCGTCCGGCGTTTCGGCAGAACGTCGAACCGTATTACCAGGGGGCCACCGCCCGCCCCTACGACGAGGTCGCCCGTGAGCTGCTCACGGCCCGCGGGGCGGTGAGCGAAGTGCCCGCGGCGACGTTCCTCGCCTCCCAGCGGCCGGGCCGGACCCAGGAGGAACTCGCAGCGATCACCTTGGACCTGTTCGTGGCCAAGGACGCCTACTACTGCGCCCAGTGCCACGACCATCCCGAAGACCCCGAAATCCGGCAGGAGGATTTGTGGGGCGTTGCAGCCTACTTTGCACGAACGAGGGTGCCGCGCCGCCAGGTTCCCGGCCGGCCCAACGTGCTCGAGGTGCGGGACTGGCACACCGGCGAGTTGCGCCGGCCGGAGGCTCCCAAGGAGGCCCGGCGGGTGATCCCCCCGCGCTACTTGGACGGGCGAACGTGGCTCGCCAGCGCCGACGGATCGCGCCGCGAGGCCCTCGCCGAGGCGATCCTCGCCGACCCGGACTTCGCCCGCGCCTTCGTCGTCCGGGTGTGGTCCGAGGTGTTCGGCGACCGTCCCGACCCGCGGCTCGAGCCGGTCGTGGCGAGCCTCGCCGCCTACGTACGCGATGGGGGCTACGATCTGCGCAGCCTGGTCCGCGCCCTCGTCCTTTCCGAGGCTTTTGCCCGTGCCGCCGGTGGAGCCCGCGACGGGGACGTGCCGGCCGAGCACCTCCTGGCTCGCTTCCCGCTGCGGCCGCTTCCCGCCGACGTTCGTCTCGACGTGCTGCTGCAGGTCACCAGCGCCGAGCCCACGGTGCCCCACTTCGTGCCCCTCGCCGAGCGCGCCCGGCGGGTCGAAGGTGCCCGGCGTCGCTATCGCCACGTCTTCGACGGGGCGGGCGGGGACGGCGTCGCCGGCACGATTCCGATGCGTCTTTCCGAACTCCACGACCCCATCGCCTTTCGAGCCACCCGGTTCCGCCCCGGGAGCCGGCTCCACGTGATCGCCGCCGCCCACCCCGATCCCGAACGCCGCCTCGAGGCGCTCTACCTCTGGGCCTTCTCCCGGCCTCCATCGCCCGAGGAGAAGCGCCGCCTCTTGCCCACCCTCGCCGAGGCCGATCACCCCCGCCGGGCCTGGGAGGACCTCTTCCATGCCATGGTGCTCTCGGCCGAGTTCTCCACCCTGCATTAGTTTGGTATGGACGATCCAATGCCCGCCACTCCGTCGCTCTCGCGCCGCGGATTCCTCACCACGGCGGCGGGCGCCGTGGCATGGGGGCTCGTGCGGCCTGCGATGGCGGCCCGGCGGGTCGTCGTGCCGCGCGCCGAGCCCGCGGCGCGCACGGCCGATGCCTGCATCTTCGTCCTGTTGCGCGGCGGCGCGAGTCAACTCGAGACGTTCGATCCGCGCCCGGACCACCCCCACGGCGCCGGCGTCCGCGCCATAGAGACGCAGGTTTCGGGGCTGCGGTTCGCAGTGTTTCTGCCCGAACTCGCGGTGCGTGCCCGAGCCTTCACCACGATCCGCTCGTTGACGGGCACCGAGGCCAACCACGAGCGGGCGCTTTCGATCCTTCGCACCGGCCATACGATGCGGGCAGGTCAAGTGATCCCGGGGCTGGGCGCGGCCCTTGCGTCCGCGCACGTGGGCGACCTTCCGGGGCACGTCGTTCTCGGCGGCGCCGGACAGCCGGCCGGTCCCCTCGGCGCGGCGTGCGAGCCGTTCCGGATCCACGATCCGCGCCGAGGCGTTCCGGGGATCGTGGGGCCGCGGGCGTTCACGGCGGATCGGCGCGAGCGCGTCGAGGCGCTGCGCGCCCTGTTCGACGGGGCCTTCGCCGCACGGACCGGCGATCCGCAGCTCGCCGCCCGCAAGGAGGTCCTCGAACGGGCCCACGCCCTCTTGGCCTCGCCCGCCCTCGATGCCTTCGACCTGACGCGGGAGTCCGCCTCGACCCGCGAACGCTACGGCAACGGCCGATTCGGCCAAAGTTGCCTCCTGGCGCGGCGGCTCGTGGAGGCTGGCGTACCGTACGTCGAGGTCGAACTCGGCAGCTTCGACGCCCACCGAAACCACCTGCAACGGGCCCGGGATCTCGGAGGCATCCTCGACCGGGGGCTTTCGGCCCTGCTCGACGACCTCGCCGCCTCGGGCCGCCTTGCGCGGACGTTGGTCGTGGTCTGCGGAGAGTTCGGGCGCAGCCCGAGGATGAACGTGCACGCAGGCAGGGACCATCATCCCGCGTTGTTCGCGGGACTCGTCGCCGGAGGAGGGGCACCGGGCGGGGGGGTCGTGGGCGCGGGTACGCCCGACGGAATGGCCGTGGCCGAACGTCCTGTCACCGTGCCGGACTTCCTGCGGACCGTGGGCCGTGCCCTCGGCCTGCCCGACGATTTCGAGATCGAGACGAGCCGCGGTCGCCCCCTCGTCCTGCTCGGGGATGGACAGGCCATCGACGAGATCGTGCCGCCGGGGGCCGGTTGAATCGTCACCGACCCTCAGGCCATGGCCTCGAGGATCCGTGGCGCGACCTGTTCGGCGAGCAGACGGGCCCCCTGTACCGTCAGATGGATCCCGTCGTCGGCGCGGACCCGGGTCCTCCGTCCCCCGATGGTGAGCGTGTCGGTGAAGCGGCCCTCGGGCGCAAGGACGGACCACGTGTCCACGTACGTCGCGCGTGGAGCGGCGGCCATGGCCTCGCGGGCGATGGCGTTGATCCGTTGGAGCCGGCGGCGAAGCTTGGGGATCCGTACGATGGGGTAGCCGATCCAGACGACGGGACCTCCGTTCGGTAGGAGGGCCGTGCGCAGGGCGTCGATGCGGGCCCGGTAGGCGGACGACCACGCGGCCTCCTCCTCCCACCGGATCCACCGCCCGTCGTCGGTCTTGAGGCTCTGGCCGTCGTTGCCGCCGAACATCAACACGATGCCTCGTGGGCGGTGACGGGCCGCCAACGTGCGCGCGTGGGCGATCCAGTCGAAGTAGTCGGGGCGGGCGAGGCCCGTCGCCGGGCGGGCGGCGTTGTGCGCGGAGACGCCGGCGGCGGCCATGCGTTCGACAAGCAGGTCGCCGAAGCCTCCGGCGAGCGTGCTGCCCCCGCACAGGAGCACGTCGCCACCGTGTGCGCGTGCGCGGCCGGAGCGGAAGACGGGCACGACGGCGGCGGCGGTCAGGCAGGCGAGGAACCGGCGGCGGGTCGGGGCGATCATGGCGCACTCCATGCTACGGCACGCCCGGTCCACTGCCAGTTTTCGGCGAGGCCGGGTCGAAGGCGGCCTCGGTCGACGTGCCGGACCGCGGAGACGAGCCCGAGGTGGGCGGCGAGGGGGCGTCTTCGGCACGGGGCCTTCCGGGCGACGGCGAGCGCCGCCTGAAGTCCACGTAGGCTGCGACGATGGCCCGATAGAGTAACTCGCCGAGCAGCCGCTGCCCGGCGGGGGTGGCGTGGGCGAGGTCCCCGCTGAGCAATCGGGGACGGTGCCGGTACCACTTCTCGGCCGCCCGGTCGCCGCCCATGGCCGCGACGGTGTCGAAGAACGCGCAGCCCTCCGCCCGGGCGGCCCGTCGCTGTGCTTCGACCATGGGGCGGACCTTCGGCACCGAGACGATGCGGTGTCCCTGGCGCATGCCGTGGTCGAGGGGCGCCATCACCAGGCAGGCCATGGACGGTCGGGCCCCTCGAAGGTGGGCGAGCACCTGTCGCATTTCCGCTTCGTAGCGATCCATCGCGATCGAACGCACCAGGTCGTTGCCGCCGAAGGTCAGGACCACCAGATTCGCACCACGGGCCTCGAGCTGGCGGGCCAGGTGCGCCCGGTCGAACTCCAGCAGTCGATTCGTGAAGGCTCCCACGAGGGCCAGGCCGTCCCACCCGATCCCGGGACCGGGCCGGTCGAGGGCCACCCCGTAGACGCGGACCCGGCCTCCGCCCACCGCCCGGAGCTCCAGTTCGTGGGGGGCGTCGTCCACGTCGATCGTGTGGAAGCGGTCCTCGAGGGACGGTGCCTCCGTCGATAGGACGACCGGATCTCCGCCATCGACTCGCAGGCGCAGGTCGCCGCCTCCGGGTCTTCCGGCGTAGTGGACCGTAAAGCGTGCAACCTTGCCCGAACTGCGTTTCGGGTCGGGGGCGAAGCTGCTCTCGGCACCCCCCGCCGAGCGCCCGGCGACGCCTGCGAGGCCGTAGTGTCCATCGGGCAGGCACTTGTGGATGATGAAGCAGATCCGCCAAAGGCCGTTGTGGCGAAAGCGCACCTCGCGGTGGCGGTAGGAGGTGTTCGGGGGCGCGATGGCATGGAAGCCGTGGCCCGCATCGCCGAAGCGCGCCTGCATGCGGCGGCGGATTGCCCCGGGAATCCCGTCCACCCCGATGGCCGAGTCGCCGAAGTGGACGACGCGCACCACCCGATCCTGGCCGTCGTCGACCGCCGCGAGCGCCTCGAAGAAACCGTCGAGTTCGTGGCCCTCGAAGAGCTCGAGGGGCTGGGGGGCCGGTTCGAGGTCTTCGGGACGCGGGCGCCACGGCTCGCCGGGTGGGAGCGGCGGCGGGCGCGTTGCGTCGGGTACGGGCTCGTCGGCCTCGAGGACCTCGGCGGCCAGGCGCGCGAGGGCCTCGTCGGCGGGTGCCGGCTCGTCGGCCTCGAAGGGGCGGCCGAGCAGGTTCCAAAAGGGGATCGGATCGCCTGGGCGCCACGGCCGTGCGAAGGACAGGGGCTCGACCACGTACGTGGCGATCAGGGCGGCGGCCAGCACGGCCAGGGCGCTCGCCACCTGCCCGAGCACGCGCCGGTCGGGGACGGGGGTCTCGGTATCGTCGTCGGTGGGGG
>RFGU01000009.1 GCA_003696955.1 Deltaproteobacteria bacterium
CTGGATGGAGTGCGGGGAGGCGGCGCGTGGGGGCGGATCATTCGTACTCGATGCTGCCGAGGATCCGGCGGCGTTCGCCGGTGGCACCGTCGTACACCTCGAGGGCGGTAGAATGCACGAGGAGGACGTCGTCTCCTGCGAGGGTCACGGAGGAGACGTCGTCGACGGCGAAGACCCTTTCGAGGTCCCGGCTCCACAGGCGGTCGCCCGTCGATGGATCGAGTGCGGTCATCCGCCATCCGTCCTGGCCGACGCCGTAGACCACGACGAACCGATCGTCGTCGAGGGCGGCCATGGGCGGTGTAGAGCGGATGCTCGCAGGGGAGACGTCGGCGACCACCGTCACCCACGTCGGCGTGACCTCGCCCGGCACGTATCCGAGGGCCTTGGGCACGGGGGTTCCCGGCGACGCCACGCCCAAGGCCACGGCCCGAGACGAGGCGACGAAGGGACGCACGATCTCCACGCCCGCCACTTCGGGGACACCCAGCTTCTCGGCGTAGCGTCGGCGGTCCACGCCGTTGGGGCCCTTGCCTGATCCGAGGGCCATGGCATCCGCCGCGCTGCGGGCGCACCAGGGCGGGCGCGGGGCCTCGGTGGTGGCCCCGGTCGATGGATCCAGGAAGAAGTTGCGCCCGTCGACCACCTCGATCCACGCAAGGTGGCGCGCGTCCGCGGGGGGCTGCGGGAGGAGGCCGGCGGTGCGCATCGCCCCGCGCGGCGTGCACACGTAGGAGGCACGATCCGTCAGCGGGATCGTTCGAACCCGCATCCCCGTCGCCAGATCGTGGACGTGGAGCCGGGCCTGGGCGTCGGTTACCACGACGTGGGGGCCGACCACGCCGAAACGGACGGCATGGAGGGCTTGGCCGTAGCTGCCCAGGTCCGCGATGCGCCAGATCCGGTCTCCCGTCTCAAGGTCGAAGGCATCCACGAAGAGGGCGTCTCCATCCCTCACGTCCCGCGTCCGGCCGAGGACGGCCGGGCGACCGTCGATCGTCACCGGCTCCGGCAAGCCCCCGACATCGTCCCACAGCAACGATCGGTAGGATGCGGCTGCCTTCTCGATCAGGCCCGTCACGAGGGCACGTGCGTCGTCGGAGAGGACGACCCACGCGACGGCGACGGCGGCCCCCAGGCCCAGGAGGGTGGCGAGGGCGGCCGCCACGATCGCTGCGCGGGCGGCCGTGGCCGCCGCTGCGAGCGGTGCCGTCTTCGGTGCCTCCTCGGCGTTGGGCCCCTCGGATGCCGTCCGCCCGTCTGCCGCGGCGACCGCTCGAGCCAGTCCCTCGACGGAGCGCGGCTTGCCGGTGACGGTCGTGGCGCGCCGGGCCTGCCGGAGCAGGAAGCGCTCACCACAGTAGTCGCAGACGTACTCTCCGGTCGCCTCGGCCGGGGGCAGGCGGGCGCCGCAGCTCGGACACTCGATGATGACGACGTCCATGGCCACGGCGAGGGTACCATCGGCCTCCAGGGGGTCGGACCGTCGCGCGTGGGGCGCAGTTCGGCCGGCGCGGGGACGTCGCAGCGTCCCGGGGGTGGGCGGTCAGAGCGCGAAGCGGTGGACGACCTTGACGAGGAAGAGGTAGGAGGCCGCCATCCGTCCAAGTTGGGATAGATCGAGACCGCCGTCGCCGCCGGGGACCGTCGGATCCGTCTGGTTGCGCGTCAGCACGACGTAGAGGTTGCTGCCGGGTGCGAACCTCCAGCGCAGAAAGAGGTTCATCACCCAAAGGGCCTCGCTTTCGCGGACGGGCGAGAACGTCGGATCGGGGCGCAGTGCTCCGAGCCGGACGCGCGTATTCGCCATGGGGACGGCGTGGCCGTCGAGGTAGCGTGTGCCCGCGCCGAGCAGCTGGGTGTAGAGCTGCAGTTCGAGGGAGGGGGAGACGGTGTAGTTGGCGCGAAGCAGGGCACCGAGCGCAAGGGCCCGCAGACGGGCGAAGCGGCGGACCCCATCCGTCGGATCCGTCTCCACCCAACGGAACTCCCCGGTGTCGTACGTTCCGTTCACCCCGAGCCGGAGCTGGATCGGACCCGAGGGGATCACGTCGAGGGAGGACTCGACCTCCGTGCGCCAGCCGTACGTCGCCGCGCCCCCCGTGGTGCGTACCTGGGTGGTGGAGACGAGGTCCCAGACGACCTTGCGGCGGTGGTCGCTCGTCAGCTCGAGTTCGAGACCCACGTTGCCCGCACGTTCGACGGGGGTGCCGTCCCGAGCCTCGCGATCGTCCCAGCGCCGCGGACGCACGTGGAGTTCCACGAAGTGCCGCCAGAAGGACTTCCACTTGGCGCGGTGGTTCAGTTGGTACCCCTCGAACATGCTCAACCCGTCGAGGTTGAAGCGCTGGACCCATTCGTACTGCCAGCGCTCCTCGAGGAAGGCCCCATGGGGCGAGAGGGTCTGCCACCCGAGGTGGGCGCGCAGGCGGTGGCGGTGTGGGACCGGCAGGAACCCCGTGGCGTTCCATTCGGCATCGCGGCCGAGCCACGTGTAGTCGATCCATCCGATCATGCGGCCGCCCGCCTTCTCGAGGCGCACGCGGGCGGCGCCGCCCATGTCGCCGGAGCGCACCACGTTGCCGTCGATCTGGGCCAGGGGCGTGCCGCCCCATCGCAGCGTTCCCACCACCTGTCCCTGGGCCCGGTATCGCCCGTCGCGGCTTCGGATCAGGGTGTCGGCCGACGCGAAGTAGGCGTCGGCGAAACAGGAGCCCCGCTCCGGCGCCTGGAGATCCGGGCATACCGTCCACGGATCCTTCGGTCCGCGGTCGAAGGAAACGCGGCCCCCCGCCATCAACCCGACGTATCCCGCGTTCGGGAGGTCGATCTGTCCGCGGGCGAGGGCATAGGTGAAGTAGGGCAGGACGCGCTGCGGCGCCGTCAGGCCGTCGTCGACGCTGCGGACGGCAACGTCCTGGGCGCCGGTCTCGGCGACCAGCGCCCCGAGGGTGCCACGCTTGCCCACGCGCCAGAGGAGCTTCGCCGCGCCGAGCACCGGAGCGGGCGGCGGGGCGTCCACGGCGTTGCCGGCCGTCGTTCCCGAGAGCGAACCGATCCGGCGGGAGTAGAACACGGAGAGGGGCGTGGTGAGCACGTCCACCCCTTCCTGGAAGAAGGGACGCTTCTCGGGGAAGCGCAGCTCCGCGGTGGTGAGGTTGAAGACGGCCGTGTCGGCCTCCACGTTGCCGAAGTCCGGCAGGACCGTGGCATCGACGGTGGCGTCGGTGCCGATCCGGAGCTTGAGGTTCCCCCCGTAGCGCCGCACGAGGGAGGCGGCGACCTGATCCCCGGTGTCGAGGGCGACGCCGACGGAGAAGTAGGGGTAGAGGTCCGCGACGAGGCGCCGGGCGCGGAACTCGATCCCTTCGAGGGGCGCATAGCGGGAGACCTCGCGACTTCCGTCCCGGGGCGTCGGAGCCCATTCGTCCGTCTCTCCGAGCCGGGAGACGTACCTGCGCACCTGGATCCGCATGGGGCGGGCCTTGGGCGGGCGCCGCAGGATCCGAAAGGGGATCTCGATCTCGGCCGTCCACCCCTTCGCGTCGCGTTGGACCTCGGCCCACCAGACGCCGTCCCACTGCAGGTCGATGGTCGTGTCGTTGTAGCGGATCCCGTCGACGAGGGTGCCGCCCGCCGTCACTTCGAAGTGGAACGCGTCCTTGCCCCGTCCCCGCGAGTCGATGTCCACGGTGACCCGGTCGGACTCGACCGCCCGATCCCGTCGCGTGCGCCGGGCCACCAGCGGCACCGTCTGGTCGCAGCGGATCCCGAGGTAGATGGCATCCCGGGTCGCAACCACCCGGAAGGTCGTCGTCTGGGTGACCGGTCCCCCGGGCGTCGGCGTGCGCTGGCGCGCCAGGCGGTGGACCGGCGCCCGGCGCCACGCCGGCTCGTCGAGGCGTCCGTCGAGGCGCAGGGGGCCCTCCACCTGCACGGCGTGCA
>RFGU01000069.1 GCA_003696955.1 Deltaproteobacteria bacterium
GGATGCGCCGTACCGGAGGCCTTGCGGCACAGGTGGCACCTGCACCTGCGCGGCGACGTTCGAAACCTCCGGCGGATCGTCCGGCGGACGGGGCCCATCGATCTCTTCCACTACGACTCGGACAAGTCCTACGTCGGCCGGGCGCGCGCCCTGGCCATCGTCGAGCCCCACTTGCGCCCAGGGGCCGCCGTCGTCTTCGACGACATCCAGGACAACGCGTTCTTCCTGGACCTGGCCCACCGACGCGGCGGCCCGGCCTTCGTGTTCGACCACGGCGCGAAGTACGTGGGGATGTTTCCCGCCTGGTGACGCCGGCTGCCCTCGACCGGTTCAGCCGATCTTGCGGCCCGTCGCCAGGTCGAACACGTCATCCGGCATGGCGATGCGAAATCCGAGGGCCTCGGCCTCCGCGCGGTGATCCTCGATGTCGTCCTCGTGGTGCATCAGGACGATCTTGCGGCGGACCTTCTCGGGAAGCTCGGCCAACAGCGTGAACGCACCGTGCACCTGCCCGGGATAGTCCACGAAGGTGCAATCGTGGAAGAAGATCGTCGTCTTGGGCTCGATCTTGGTGAGCCACTTGCCGTCGACCGTGCTGTCGCCGCTCCACCAGGCGAACACGCCCGGCTCGATCTCGAGTTCGAGCGAGGTGGACGGCTTGCCCGGAACGTGCATGCACTCCCGTGCCCGGACCGTGAGATCCTCGGCCCGAAACGTCTCGGCGTGGTTCCACCCGTTGTGCTTGGGCCCCTCGACGGCGATCGGGTCGAGCACGTCGAAGTAGTGCGCCAGGGTGCCACCCCGCGGATCGTCCCCGTCGGGGACGTAGCGCAGGGCGGGACCTAAGGTCTCCCACAGCTCGGCGCGGACCGCGGAGTGGGCGACGAGGCGGGGCCGCGGGCCCCCCGCGCGGATCGACGGCACGTCCCCCCACCCTTCGTAGAACCTCCGGAACGCAAAGTCCTCGATGCCGAAGACATGGTCCCCGTGGACGTGGGTGACGATCTGGCCGTCGATCTCGTGCCAGGCGAGGTTGGCCCGATGGAGCTGGTCGGGTGCCTGCCGCCCGCAGTCCACGAGCCACCGCGACCCCGACGCGGTCGTCAGCAGGGCGCACGTGGTCCCGTACTTGCGGGAGAACGCGCCGCCCACGCCGAAGAGACGAATCGTTGGGGGGGAAGTCGCCATCGCGATCAAACGGTCCAGTCCGAGCCTTCCGGCCCGTCGAGGACGGACACGCCCATGGAACGTAGCTCATCCCGAAGCCGATCGGCAGCCTCGAAGTCCCGGGCGGCCCGGGCGGCCTGCCGCTCGTGGAGCAGCTGCTCGATCCGCGCCACGTCGAGCCCCATCCGAGCCGCCCGCGCGTCCCTTCGCCTGCGCAGGTAGGGGCCGGGATCGGCGGCGAACAGGCCGAGGAGCCCGGAGATCCCGCCCTCCTTCGGGTCCCCCGGCCGCTGCCCCCGCAGATCCCGGAACAGGCGTGCCAAGGTGGCCCGCCGGACCTTCTTGGGCACGCCCTTGCCCGACGCGAGCCAACGGTTGGCCAGCGCCATGGGCTCGCTGAGGGCGGCGAGGGCGGCCGAGGTGTTCAGGTCGTCCGACAAGGCGGCGTCCACCGCCGCGCGCATCCCGGAAACGGTCGGATCGACGTCGCCCTCCTCGGCCGGCGGCACGTCGCCGCCGAAGAAGCGCTCGATCCCCTCGAGGGTGCGATAGACGTAGGCCACGCGCTCGTCGGCCTCGGCCACCCCCGGCAACTCGATCTGCGCCCGCAACGCCCCCGGATCGAACGTGGCGCCGCACGCGGTACACGTGCCGCGCTCCTGGGCCCCCGGTTCGAGATCGGCTCCGCAGCTCGGGCACGAGACCCGCACGTCGAAGTTCACCGGGCTCCGGTAATGGACGCCGAGCAGGAACGCCCGCACAGCCTCGCCGGGATAGCGCGCGATCACCTCGCGGATCGTGAAGAAGTTGCCCAGGGACTTGGACATCTTCTCCCCCGCGAAGGTCACGAAGCCGTTGTGCATCCAGTATTGGGCGAAGCACGTGTCGCAGGTCGCCCCACGGGACTGGGCGATCTCGTTCTCGTGGTGCGGGAACACCAGGTCGCGGCCGCCGGCGTGCACGTCGAACCGCTCCCCGAGGTAGCGCATCGACATGGCCGAGCACTCGATGTGCCAGCCCGGACGCCCGGGCCCCCAGGGGCTGTCCCAGACCGGCTCCCCCGGCCGGGCCGCCTTCCACAGGGCGAAGTCGAGGGGGTCCTCCTTGCGCTCGTCCACCTCGACCCGCGCCCCGGATCGCATCTCGTCCGGGTTGCGGCGGCTGAGGGCGCCGTAGCCCGGGAAGGCACGCACGCGAAAATAGAGGTTGCCGTCGCGCACGTAGGCGAGTCCCTTGGCCTCGAGCGTCCGGCACAACGCCACGATGTCGTCGATGTGCTCCGTCACCTTGGGCTCGACGTCCGGCGGGAGCATGCCGAGGGCGGCGAGATCCTCGTGGTAGCGCGCCGTGTACCGCTCGGCGACGGCATCGGCCGTGGTGCGCTCCCGTTCGGCCCGGGCGATGATCTTGTCGTCGACGTCCGTGACGTTGCGAACGTACGTGACCTCGATGTCGCGGGCCCGGAGGGTCCGCACGAGGACGTCCGGCATCAACGCCGCACGGGCATGGCCGATGTGGGCGTCGTCGTAGACCGTGGGGCCGCAGCAGTAGATGCCGCAACGCCCCGGCTCGAGGAGTTCGAGGGGCACCTTCGCCCCGCGCATGGTGTCGAAGACCACGAGGGGCGCCCTGGCCGTCGGTACGAAGGTCATGCCCGACGAAGATGCCACAACGCCCCGGAGAACCCCAAAAGCCGCCCTTGCCCGTAGGAACGGGCCACGCGTCGGGGCCGGAGGGACGCGACGCGGTGACGGGCGGACGGAGACCTGCACGTTCCGGCGCGATACCGTAGGGTGATCGGCAGCCCCGTGCTCGAGTCGACGATGCACCTTCGCACGCTGCTCTTCGCCCTGGCGTGCCTCGCCGCGCCGAGCGGCTGCTGCACCAAGCCGTGGCGGGCCTTCGACATGCCGCGCCCGCCCGATCTCGCCTGCCGCGTGGGGCCGTCCACCCACGGCTACGATCTCTACGTCTGGTCCTGCGTCGACGGCAGCAAGACCGTGGTGGCCGCCTACGGCGCCGAGATGTCCTGCCAGGAGCCGCGGATGGAGACCGTTCCCTGCGATGCCGAGACCTCGTGGGAGCGGGCATACCCGGGGGAGGTCGGCCCCGGCTGCCGCCCTCCGCCACCGTCGATGACCTGGCCGGGCGACGCCTCGGGTTCCACGTCCCGTTGACCCGGGGGGCCGGGCACGATGGGCGACGGTCGGTGCTCCATTCGACCGCGTCCATCGACCACCCGGCAGGCGATACGCCGTGCCGCCATCGGCCCGAACCCTGGCCGGTCCTCCATCGATCCGCTATAAACGGCCGCCCTCGTGCTCCCCTTCGTCGAACTCCTGGGGATCGCCCTCGTGCCGGGATTGGCGGCGTCGGGCCTCCTCTATCCCCGCCGCCGAGATTTGGGGTTCGCCGAACGGCTTCTTGCCGCCGTCGTGTTCTCCTGGGCCATCGCGACGGCCATCGGCCTCGTCCTGGCCCGCAACGGCAAACTCCTGGCGACACCGTCCCTCGTCGCCCTGGCATGTACGACCGTCGTGCTCGCGGTGGCCGCCTGGCTCCGGGGCGCGCGTCCCGCCACGTTCCTGCCGGACCTCGGTTCGCGCCCGCAACGCCGCGCCGCACTCGTGGGCGGGTGCATCGTCGTCGCTGCCGTCGGCGCGCACATGCTCCGGCAACACCTGCAACCGTGGCGCGAGTCCCTGGTCGCTTGGTACTACATGGGGGATATCCTCGAGATCGTCCGCAACGCGGCGGTCCCGTCCACGACCATCGATCACGGCAAGCCCATGCCCTACGAGGTCAACAAGATCTCGTGGAGCATCGTACTGGCCCAGTGGATGGCGATTTCGGGGATCTACAACGAGCCCATGCGCGCCATGGAACTTGCGGTCCTCGGCACCGTGGCCGGCGTGGCGCTCGGGGCGTGGGTATTCGCCCGCGTCGTGTTCCGCTCCCTCGGCCCGGCCACCGTGGCAACCCTGCTGATCCTGACCGAACCGCGCATGGTGTGGAAGGTCGCGGGGTTTCGCGGGGAGTCCTTCGGCTTCATCCTCTTCTTCGCCATCGCGTGGCTTTCGGTTCGCCTGTTCCGCAAGGACCGGGCCGCCGATCACCTCTCGCTCGCCGTCGCCGTGGCCGTCGCGGCGACGGCCCACATGGTTCCTGCCGTCGTCGGGATCATGTGGACGGTCGCCGTCGCCATCTGGGCGTTCGTCCGACACCGGCGCAAGGCCCTGCGGGTGTGCGCCCGGGCGGTGCCGGCGGCCCTCCTCGCCGGGGCCATGGTCCTTGCCACGTGGAGCGCCGTGGGGCGCGACGTCCTGTCCGGGCAGGCGGCCCTCGCCCATCGCGATCGCTACGAGCCCTACCTCGGCGCCGACCCGACACGGGCGTTCGTCGCCCTGGTCATGGGCGACCCCGTCACGCCTCGGGTGCGCCGATTCAAGCCCGAGCATCCACGCCGCTTCTACGTTCCGCCGGCCAAGGTGGCGCATCAGCTCGCCGGCCATGCACGCACCGAAGTGCCCTTTTGGCCCCATGGACGCGAGAAGGCCTTCGTGCCCTTCGTCGTGCTGCTCTTGTGGATCTTCCGGCGAAGGTCGCACCCGGGCCGCGATCTGCTCGTCGTGCTCACGATCCTTGCGGCCATCTTCTACCTGTGGGGCCTTTGGTTCTCGTGGCGGTACCACACCTGGCTTCCGGCGGCCCATCCCAACCGCCGCGAGTTCCCCTACCTGCGCATGCTGATGGCGCTGTCCATCGCGGCGTTCTTCGACGTGGCCCTCTGCGAGGCCCGTGCCCGCCTTCGCAGCCCCTGGCTGCGGATCGCGGCTCCGGCCCTGCTCGTCCTCTGGGCCCTCGGTAAGCCCGCCTACGCGGCCTACGAGATGTTGAAGAAGCCCCGCTCCATGCGGCAGATCCGCCGGGACGGCCGCGACGCCCTGGCCTGGATCCGCACCCACACGCCCAAGGACGCCCTCTTCCTCACCGACGGCACCACCGACGGCATCGTCGAGGTCCTGGCGGATCGCACGAGCCTCCTCGAAGGGCGCGCGCCGTACTTCCAACCATTGAATCTCCGGTACGTGCTCGACACGATCCGCGGCGCCCAGGGGTTCTTTCGAAACCCCAACAACTGGGAGTATCTGCGGCGCCGAAAGATCGACTACGTGATCACGGGCTCGTCGTCCTTCGCATCGCGCCCCATCCGGCGGTACCGTTGGTATCGCCCGCCGCCGTACCTCGACCGCATCGCAACCTTCGGCAACGTTCGCATCTATCGCGTGCCCGACGACCTCGAAGAGCGGGTGGCACGGATCGAGGCCGAGGGCGGCTTCGACGTCACCATGCCGCCGCGGCGGCCCGAGCGGAACGAGACGGCGCAACCGCGGACGCCCGAAGCCGAGGCGGCGCCTCCGACCGACAGCGCCGAAGCATCCGCCGCGGACGCAGGTGCTCCGGGCGATCCCGAAATGGACGGCGAGGTCGCGCCGGACGCGGGGGCCTTCGAAGCAGACGTGGACGTCGCATCACCGGCACCGCGAGAGGACGACGACGCCACGTCGCCGTCGCGCCCATCGTCGATCTCCCGCCCCCTCGCCGACCCGCCCCTCCCCCAATGAGTGGAGGGGACGCCTCCAGGAGGGAGACCCGCCGGCAGCCCGACGGTCATCGCAACGCCCCGACGCGCCTCATTGCGGGTGGTGCGCCCCGGTCGACGTAGACGGGGGCGGACGCAGGCCCCGGTGTCCTACGTCCGCCAGCGCACCCGCGGGTGAACCTTGCGGGGATCGATACGATCGCGATAGCGCATGACGTGCTCGAGCATGGCGACGAGGACCTCGCGGGTCATGAGGTGGGGTTCGAGCCCGAGTTCCTTGAGGCCCTTGTGCACCGGGTTGTAGTAGTGCTCCTCGGCCTCCTTGCGCGGATTGTCGATGTGGTCGATCTGCACGTCGAGGCCGAGTTCCGCCCCGGCGTCTCGCACCCGTTCCGCGAGTTCCTGCACCGTGAACGTCTCGGTGAACTGGTTGAAGATCCGCAACTCGCCCGGTTGGGCAGGGTGCTCCGCCGCCAGCGTCACGCACTGGAGGGTGTCGAGCAGGTTCAGGTAGCCCCGGGTCTGTCCACCCTTGCCGTACACCGTAAGTGGGATCCCCGCCACCGCCTGCACGAGGAAACGATTGACGGCGGTGCCGAAGATGTCGTCGTAGTGGAAGTTCGGCGCAAGGCGGGGGTCCCGGTCGCACTCGGGGGTCGACAGGCCGTAGACCGGCCCCTGCATCAGGTCCGTCACGGCGAGACCGAACGTCCGCACGTAGAACCAAAGCAGGTCCGTGTCGAGCACCTTGGTCGTGTGATAGAGGCTCCCCGCAGCACGAGGGAACAGGAACCGATCCTTGCGTCCCTTGTGTTCGATCTCGATCCACCCCTCCTCGATGTCGATGTTCGGCGTGCCGTACTCGCCCATGGTGCCGAGCTTGACGACGTGGCAGTCGCGGGCGTGCTCGAGCACCGCCCAGATCACGTTGAACGTGGCCGTGAGGTTGTTGTGCAGGGTACGGCGGGCCTCGTCGTAACCGATCATCGAGTACGGCGCCGACGGCTGCTCGGCGTAGTGGATCACGCATTGTGGGCGGATCCGTTCGAACAAGGCCGACATCATGCGATAGTCGGTGCAGTCACCGATCACCACATCGATGGGACGGCCCCCCTTCTCCCCGTGGATCTCCGCCCGGTCGTGGAGGTTCGGCGTGGGGATCAGGGCCTCCGAGCGCGTGGCCCGCGCGATCTCTCGACGCAGGTAGTTGTCGACGACGGTCACGTCGTGTCCGCGTTCGGCCAGGTGCATGGCGGTGGGCCACCCGAGGTAGCCGTCGCCACCGAGTACGACGATGCGCATCAGGGTTCCTCCGTGGGTTCGGGATCGAGCAGTCCCCCGCGCTCGAGATAGGCGCGCAGGTCCGCCGGTGTCATGGCAGGCTCGTCGGACGACACGTAGGGACGATCCACGTGGTCGCGGACGAGGCCCGGATAGTCGGTGACGATGGGACGGATCTCCGAGGCGAAGGCCGGCAGCACGACGAAGTAACGTTCGAGCTCGAGGGAACGGCGTACCTCCTCGGAGCTGAGCAGCTCCTCGTAGAGCTTCTCCCCCGGCTTGCTTCCGATGACCTCCACGGCCACGTCCTCGGGCCTGTGGCCGTAACGCGGCGCGAGGGCCTCGATCATGACTTGGGCGAGATCCTCGATGCGGATGGCCGGCATCTTCGTGACGAAGGCCTCCCCGCCCCGGGCGAGGAAGGTGCTGTCGAGCACGAGTTGCACGGCCTCGTCGAGGGTCATGATGAACCGCGTCATGCGCGGGTCCGTCAGGGTGACGGGACCGCCGCGGGCGATCTGTCGGCGGAAGATCGGCACCACCGACCCCCGCGATCCGAGGACGTTGCCGAAGCGCGTCGAGGCGAAGATCGGCCCGCCTTCCCGTGCGCGGGCATTGGCCGCGGTCATGAGCCGCTCTCCCATGAGCTTGGACGTGCCCATGACCGACGTGGGATTGACCGCCTTGTCCGAGGAGGTCAGCAGGACGCGCCGGACGTTGCAGGCATAGGCCGCGTCGATGACGTTCTGCACCCCGCGGATGTTGGTCTCCACCGCATCGGGCGGCGACATCTCGCAGAGCATGACGTGCTTGAGGGCCGCCGCGTGGAGCACGAGATCGACGCCCCGCATCCGATCCCGCAAGGTGTCACGGTCGCGTACGTCCCCGAGGAAGAGGCGGGCCCGCGGATCGCCGCGGAAGGCCTCCGCCATGAAGAACAGTTCGCTCTCGTTGTTGTCGAGGCCGATGACCTCCCGCGCCCCCGCCGCGAGGACGGCCTCGAACAGGGCGCGGCCCACCGTGCCGCATGCCCCGGTGACGAGCACCGCCGCGTCTCGAAAACCGTCGGGGGCCGCGGGCCCGGAGGGATCTCGACTCGCCTTCGCTGGCACGGCCGCGACCCTATCGCAGCCCTCCGCTCGCCGCCATGTCGCGGCAGCGGGTGCCCCTCGGCCCGGCGACGAGTAGTCTTGCGCCGCCATGACCGACGGGTCGCAGCCTCGGCCGCCCGCCCCCACGGCGCCGGCCTCGGACGCCGCGCAGCCGGCCGACGCTGCAGCGGCGTCCCCGACCCGGCCCGGACACGGCGACTTCGCGCGGCGCCGACGAACGCAACTCGCCTACTTCGCCGTGCTGCTGCTGGTCCTGGGCGTTCCGAAGATCGTGGCCACCGCCGTCGAACACGGCACGAGCATCGACGGCGGCTACTACACGGACATCGCCCGTCATCTGCGCGACGGCGACGGCTTCGTCACCTGCGTCTCCCTCTACCACCAGGGGTTTCCCGCCTTCCCCCATCCGACGACCGTCTATCCCCTGTGGCCGCTGCTCTACGGCCTTGCGGCGCGGCTCGGCGGTCCCTTGCCGGAGGTCGGAACGTACCTGGCGACGGTCTTCTACTTCGCAAGTCTGATCCTGGCCTACCTGTGGGGCCGGGCCTTCGACGACCGAGACCTCTTTCCGGCGGTGGCCCCGGGGTTCGGTTTCGGCCACCTCGCGATGCTGGCGGTGGGCGCCCACCGCGAGTACTTCGAGTTCACGTCGTGGCCCTACACCGAGGGGCTGGCCTTTTCCCTCACCTTCGCCTTCCTGTGGCGCGCGCTGCGGCGGCTTTCACGGCCGAGCGTGCTCGGCGGCCTCGAATGCGGCCTTTGGGCGGGCCTTGCCTTCCTCGCGCGCACCCAACTCGCCCTGCTGCCCGCGTCCTTCGCGCTGACCTGCGGGGCGTTCGTCCTCGACCGGCGGCGCCGCCTTGCCTTCGCCCGATGCCTGGCCGGGTTCGCCGTGGCGTTCGCTGCGTGCGTAGCCCCCTACTACCTCCACGTGCGCAACCTGGTGGTCGTCGATCCATGGCTCGCCATGCTGCGCTTCGACGCCGCCCACGTCACCGAGGGGCTTTCCTTCGTGCCCATGCTGGTCGAGACCGACGGCCCCTTGGCGTACCTGACGGACCGGCTCGCCGGGGTCGCCCAGGCCTTCCATCCCACCGGGAGGTACGCCTACGTGCGCGCGTTCGGGCCCCTGGCTTGGACCCTGCCGGCGGCCGTCGCGGTGGTTGCCATCGACGCGGTCGACACGCTGCGTCGCCAAGGGCGCGAGCGTCCCTCGATCGGGCACCGGATCGCGCGCCGCATCGCCGCCGCCCAGCCGGCCGGGCTCCTCGTGCTCGTCCTGGCGGTCGCCGCGACCGTCTCCCTGCATACGATCCACAAGCAGTACTACGTACCGTGGAACTTCGCCCGGCGGCAGGCCCTCGTGGTGGTCTTCGCCTTCCTCCTCGCGGCCCGCCACCTGGCCCGCCACCGATGGGGGTGGGCGCGCCTGCTCGCCCTCGTCCTCGTCGCGGGCACCCTGACGTCCGGGGTCCGCGGCGCCCTCGGCATCGCGAAGAAGCGCGTGGACAAACCCGACGCCACGGGACGCCCGGGCTACCGTCGCGCCCTGATCGAGTGGCTGTCCGAGCGCCGGACCATCGAAGGGGATCTCGTCGTCGCCATGACCGCACAGGAACCCCAGAAGATCGCCTGGCGCACGACCGGCATTGGCTACCACTGGATCTACAAGACCACGAAGCCCCGGGATCTCGCCATCTTGGCCGAGCGCCTCGGTGCACGCTACGTCCTGGTCCATCGCGACGCCGCCAAGTGGAAGCTCTTTCACTCGGACGTGTTCGACCGCCTGTTCGTGCCCGAGGACGGCGGGCGACCGCGCTACGTCTCGGGGTACCGGATCTACCGGCGACGCACCGAAGGCCACGCCCCCACCGTGAAGGAGCGCGACGTTGGCCGGTGACCTTCCTGCAGCCTCCCCGGCCACCCGGGCACGCCGCATGCTGCGGCACGTCCCGTTGCTGCTCGGCCCGGCGGCCCTCGTGGCCCTGTTCGTCACCTTCGGCGTGGGCGAGATCCTCGCCGTCCTCGGCCGCGCCGACCCGCGCCTGCTCGCCCTCGCCCTCGTGTGCACGGTCCCCGCCCTCCTGTTGCGCAGCGCGCGGTGGCAGGTGCTCCTCGCCAAGGACGGCGCCCCCCTCGGCTACGGCGAGATCACGGCGGTCTTCGCCTACGCGGTCTTCGTGGGCATGCCCACCCCGGGGCGGATCGGGGAGTTCTACAAGATCGTGCACCTGCGAGGGCGCGGCGTGCCCGTCGGCCGCGCCCTCGCGAGCGTGCTCCTCGATCGTCTCCTCGACGTCGCGATGCTCTTCGTCGTGGGTGCCGGCGCCATCGCCCTCTTGCTCGGCGGCGAGGACACGTGGACGGCGGCGTGGATCCTCGGGGGCTTCGTCCTTTCGCTCCTCGTCGCCCGGGCCATCGCCTGCGGCACGCCGGGGGACGTGCTCGGCCGCCTCTTCGCGCCGGTCACGCCGCGCAGGCTCGCCGACCGGATCGTCGCCATGCGCACGGACCTGTGCGCCGCCTTGGACGACCTCGGCCCTCGGGAACACCTGCTGGCAGGCGGCCTCACGGTCCTTGCGTGGACGACGAACTACGTCGCGGCCTTTCTACTTGCGCGCTCCCTCGGCCTGCCCCTGTCCCTGGTGGACGTGGCGGGGATCTCGGCCGTGGGGAGCCTCGCGAGCTTCCTGCCGATCTCGGTGATGGGCGCGGGAACCCGCGATCTGGCGGTGGTCGCCCTACTCGCGGGCTACGGCGTCGGGCGGCACGAGGCCCTGGCCTTCTCCACCCTCTTGCTCGGGTTCAACGTGGCCACGGCCCTGGTGTGCAGCTACAGCGTCTTCTCCCGCCACGTCCGCCGCCGGCACGACGCAAAAGCGCCCCCGACGACCGACGGGTGACGCGCCGGACGTCACGCCGGGCCGTCGGCGGCATCCTCCGCAGCATCGACGGTGCCCGGACGAGGCGAACTCGCCGCGCCGCCGCGGTCGGTCGTCGCGGTCGTCGCCGGAGGCTTCGGCGAGGGCCGGCCGGTGGCCACGTTCCGGGCCACCCGGGCAAGGCCCACGAGCAACGCGACGCCCCCCACGGGCACGAGGGCCACGGCCGGCCCCGGATCGCCGCCGTGGGCGCCGAAGGCCCCGGCCAGGAAGCCCCCCGGCAAGAGGACGAGCGCCGCGGTCAGCCACCGGGATGCACCGGCGAGCCCGTCGAAGCGCGCCGGATCCCGCGCGAGGGCCGAGGCGAACGCCAGGTGGACGAGGGCGAGGAGCGCGCCGTGGGCGTGGCCCAACGTGAGGACGAGCCTTCGCGTCTCGCTCGCCACGGAAAGGTACGCCTGCACCTTGAAGCCGTGCAGCGCCTCGAGCACGAGCCCGATCGCCGCGAAGGCGAAGAGCCCCCACCACCCGAGGCGTTCGTGGAAGGAGACGAGGTCGGCACGGTCGGACGGGGACGGCGGCATGGTTTCACTCCTTGAGTTCCACGGGGCGGGTGTCCCGGTCGGCGAGCAAGGCGGCGACGGCTGCGGCGTCCGGCCGGCCCTCGGCGTCGAGCAGCCGCACGGCGTCGGCGCCTTCGGCCCGTCGTCGGGCGTCGCCCGCGAGCCAGGCGTCCACGAGCGCCCGTATGCCTCGGCGCCGCTCGTCGGGCGGGCCGACCGGGTCGACGCCCTCGAGCCCGACGCCCTCCACGGCGCGCAGGCTCTGGTAGGCCACGAGGCGCACGGCCGCATAGGGGTCGTCGAGCAAGCTGGCCAGGTGCGGGACGAACCACGTGCCGGTGGTGCGCACGGCCTCGGGGCGGCCGAAGGCGTAGGCGATCACCGCCCGCTGGGCCGCGTCCCCCTCGTAGAGGAAGCGCAATCCCCCCGCCACGGCACCGTCGCGGCCGTCGGGGTCGGTCGTGGGCGCCGGCACCGAAAGCCCGAACGTGCCCGCGAGCGTTCGTCGCACCCACGCAAGGGGCCGGTCGAGGTGGCAGAGGGTGCAGGCATTGGGCCGCGACTCGCGGAACTCGGCCGGCACCGTGGGCACGTCGATCCGGTGGGAGCGAAGGCCCCGCAACAGCCCGAACGTAGTGTAGGGCATGTGACAGTCCATGCACCGGCTGCCCGGGCCGCCCGCCGGGTGGTGGGTGTGGGCCGTGCCGGCCGCCACCACGTCCCCATGGCATTCGGCACATGCCCCGTCTCCGTCCATACCCGGCCGAACTTGCATGTTGGGCTCGTCGCCGTGCATGACGTGGCACGAAAGGCACGACAGCTCCCCCTCGCGGTGGCACGCCGACTCCACCAGGGCGTTGAGCTGACGTCCCGACACGCGAATGGTCCCGTCGGGCCAGAAGAACGAGCGCACGAAGGACGGATCCTGCTCGAGGGAGATCGCGAGCCACGGATGGTCGGGCCGCGAGGCGGGAAGCACGAGGGTCCGCTCGTCCTCGAGCCGATCTCCGGGGCGAAACGCGAAGCCTTGGCGCATGAACTTGCGCACGTCGTTGATCCACGTCTTGGAGTGGCACTGGCCGCACACGTCGTCGGCTCGTGCCGCCGGCAAGTCCGATGGATCCACGACGGCGTGGTCCTCCTCGCCCCCCAGGTGGGCCGAAAGCCGCCGCAGCGGGTTGCGATAGCGCGCCACGTGCTCCTCGGCCGGTCCGTGGCAGGCCTCGCAGGCGATCCCGACCTCCGCCACCTGCGTGTTCCAGGTGCGCTCGCGGGTCGGCCCGGGGACGCCGGCCGTCGCATGGCACAGGATGCAGTTGTCGTTCCACACCTGGTGGAAGGGCTCCGCATCCGGCGGTCGCAGGAACGCCGCCTCCCGGGGTAGGAATCGGTCGAGCGCCTCGACCCAGACCACCGGGACGTTGCGCAGCTCGCCCGGGCGTGCACCGGGCACCCAGAACGTCTGCATCCAGTGGGATCCGGTGGTGAGCACGACGGGCCGACGCACGCGCGGCGGGTCGGCGACGGTACGCACGTCGATCCCCTGACGCGCGGTGCGCTCGACGAATTCGGGCTCGACGAGATCGGCCATCCATCCCCCGCCGTCCCGCACGATCCGCACCGGCTGGCCGTACACCTCGAGGTTGGCGCGATCCAAGGGGGCGAGTCGGGCCGAAGGCCCCACCTTCTGCGTCATCGTGCGATGGAAGCTTTCGTGCCACGTCGCCCACTGTCGCGGATGGCAGGCACGGCAGGCATCCGACGTGACGTACGGAGCACCGCGGGGTCGCGGGGCCGCACGGGCCACCGTGGCACGCGCCGCCTCCCGGGGGGCACCCACGTAGGCGAGGACGGCGAGCGCCGCCACCGATCCGCCCACGATCACCGCGGAGAACACGGTCGTCCCGCCCCGCGCCGCCTTGCCCGAAAGCCACAGGGCGAGCAACACCAGCGCGGCGACGGGAAGGAGGGGCGGCACGGGCAGGATGCTACTTGCTCTGCCCGGCGGGCGACAGCCGCGGACCCGCGGTCGCACGCCCCTTCGAATCGTGTCACGATGCCGCCGTGCCCGACCACGTCCTCGTCACCGGAGGGTGCGGATTCATCGGCACCCGCCTGTGTGCACGCCTCCTCCGCGAAGGCGCCCGCGTGCGCGTGTTCGACAACCTGAGCGTGGGGCGACGCGAGGATCTCGAAGCCTGCGTGCCGGTACGCACGGCCGACCGCGTGCCCATGGGCGAAGGCCGAGGCGGCGACGACGGCGCCGTCGCGCTGTGGGTCGGGGACATCCGCGACGCCGCCGACCTCGCCGCCGCCGCACGCGGCGCCGACGTGGTGGTGCACCTTGCCGCCCACACGGGGGTGATCCCCTCGGTGGAGGATCCCCGGATGGATTGCGAGGCCAACGTGCTCGGCACGCTCAACGCCCTCGAGGCGGCCCGGGCCGCCGGCGCCCGCAACTTCGTCTTCGCCTCCTCGGGCGCCCCCCTCGGTGCCCAGGAGCCGCCGATCCACGAGGACAAGCTCCCCAAGCCCGTCTCCCCCTACGGGGCGAGCAAGCTCGCGGGCGAGGCCTACTGCCACGTCTACGCCCACACCTACGGCCTGCGCACGGCGGTCCTGCGCTTCGGCAACGTCTACGGTCCGGGCTCGCGGCGCAAGGGCAGCGTGGTGGCGAAGTTCCTGCGCCAAGCCCTGGCGGGCGAGCCCCTCACGGTCTACGGGGACGGCAGCCAGACGCGGGACTTCATCCACGTCGACGACCTGGTCGAAGCCATCTGCCGCGCGGCCGCCCTCGACGTGGGCGGAGAGGTGTTCCAGATCGCCACGGGGGCCGAGACCACCGTCTCCGAGATCGTCGAGGCCGTGCGAGCCGCGCTGGCCGACCTCGGTCGGACCGTCGAGGTCGTCTACACCGAGCCGCGACGGGGCGAGGTCCACCGCAACTTCGCCGACGTGCGCAAGGCCGCCCGCGTCCTCGGCTGGCGGGCGCGCTTCTCCGACATCGAGGCGGGGATCCGCGACACCCTGCGCGACTTCCTCGATGCATCGTCGCCGTGAGCCATGGCTGCCGAATCCCTCGTCGTGCTGCGCATCCTCGGGGCCGTCCTCGGCCTTGCGGTCTTCGTCCACGCCTTCGTCCGCTTCCGCCACCGCCACATCGGCCGGGGCGAGGCCGCCTTGCGCTTCCTCTTCGCCGTCCTGGTGACGGCCGTCTCCATCGAGCCCGACGTGGTGAACGGTCTGGCCGCCCTGCTCGCCATGGACTCCAAGACTTGGGGCCGGCTCTTGGCCCTGCTGGTCCTGTCGAACCTGGCGCTTTGGCTCCTGCTCTTCCGCGAGCGGGGCAAGGTGGCGAAGATCGCCCACCATCTCGACGAGGTGGTCCGGCACGTGGCCCGATCGAGCGGCGCCCGCGGTCTCGAACGCCTCGAAGGTGCCGGGATCCTCGTGGGACTGCCCGCCCTCGACGAAGCCGAGAACCTGCCTTCGGTGCTGCAACGGATCCCCGAGGAGATCGAGGGCCGCCGCGTCGGCGTGGTGGTCGTCGACGACTGCAGCAGCGACGGCACGGGTGAGGTCGCCTTCGCCCACGGGGCCGCCGTGGTGCGCAATCCCTTCCGCCGCGGACAGGGGGCGGCCCTGCGGGTCGTCTACGACCTGGCCGGTCGTGTCGGCGCCGACGTCGTGGTCACCCTCGACGCCGACGGGCAGCACCGCCCCGAGGAGATCGCCGCCGTCGTGGCCCCGATCCTGGCGGGCACCTCCGACTTCGTCATCGGCTCGCGTATCCTGGGCAAGGGGGAGGGTGGCAGCCGCACCCGGAGCATCGGGATCCGGGTGATCAACCGCATGATCAACCTGCTGGCGGGCACCCGGATCTCGGACTGTTCGAGCGGCTTCAAGGCGATCTCGGTGCCCAAGCTGGCGGGCATCGTGCTGCGCGAGGATCAGTTCCAGGCGGGGGAGGCGATCATCTCGGCGGCCCATGGGGGCCTTCGCATCTCGGAGGTGCCGATCACCGTCCTGCCACGGGCCGCAGGGACGTCGAAGAAGGGCCACGACCTGGCCTACGGCCTCGGCTTCACGCGGACGATCCTCAAGACCTGGTGGCGCTGACGGGCGAAGTGTCCGGCCGCCGAAGGCCACCGAGGCGACGCGTCGGCCCGGATCGCCTATCCTCTGCGCCCCCATGGGCCGCCCGTTCCATCCGGTCGCCGTGGCGCGGACCTTCGCCCTGCGGCTGATCCACCTGGCCGCAAGCCCCGCGGCATGGGCCTGCGTGGCCGCCTTCGCGGTCACCGCCCTCGCCAAGCTCCACGCCGTGCGTCTGCTGTGGCGCCGACCGACCGGAGCCTTCGCGTGGACGATCGCCGAGGACGCGGCCGTCTACCTGGGCCTTGCCGCGCTCTTCGGCCTGCTCGAACGCCGGGTGCCGCGCACTCGCCCGTTCACGGCGGTGATGGGGCTCGGCCTCTTCCTCCTCGCCGTGGCCAACGGGGTCTACATCGTCGCCGCCGGCGACCAGGGCAGCCTCGCCGCCCTCGCCGCCCTGTGGGACCGGTCGCGGGACGTGGCCGACATCCTGCGGGACGGCCTTGCCCCCTGGGTGCTGCCGTCGGTGGCCGTGGCCGCCGTGGCAGCCCTGGCAGCCCACCTCTACGCCCGAAGGCGCACGCGGGATGCCGCCGCCCCGGCCTATCCCCACGCCACCACCATCGCCCTCGCCGCCCTGGCCGCATCCGTCGTGTTCTTCTCGCCGCGGCCGCGGGACCCCGCCGTACGCCGTTTCGGCCGCAACCTCCTGGTGGCCCTCGGCCGGGGCCTCGCCGCCCCCGAGATCGGCGCCGGCTTCCAGGGCTACGCCGCCCCGAAGGCTTCGAACACGGCCGCTGCGACCGCGGAAGCCGACCTCCCGAACGTGGTGCTCGTCATCCTCGAGTCCACCCGTTACGACCACACCTCCCTCGCCGGCGCGGACGCCAAGGCGAAGACGCCGACCCTGGCCGAACTGGCTGCGGACGGCTTCGAGGTCCCCGTCATGCGCGCCGTCGTCCCCCACACCACCAAGGCTCTGTGGACGATGCTCTGCGGCCAACTTCCGCTGCTACAGCGGGAGTTGTGGGAACTCTCGGGCGACGTCGAGGCCGTGTGCCTGCCCCGCATGCTCCGGGACCTCGGGTACCACACCGCCTTCTTCCAGAGCGCCCAGGGACTGTTCGAGCAGCGGGCGCGCCTCGTGCACAAGCTCGGCTACGACCACTTCCAGCCGTGGGAGGACATTCGGGGCTTTCGCCTCGGGTACCTCGCCTCGGACGACATGTCCATGCTGCGCCCCCTCGAGGCGTGGCTCGACCGGACCCGCGGCGACGGCCGGCCCGTCTTCGTCACGCTGCTGACATCCTCCACCCACCACCCCTACAAGCTGCCCCCGTGGATCCAGCGTCGCGTCGAGGAGGAGGGGCTTCCCCACGACACGGACGCCGAGCGCTACGCCCGGCTCGTCGAGGGTGAGGATACGTTCCTCGCCGCCGTCCTCGACGTCCTCTCCTTCCGCTCCATGCGCGATCGCACCGTCGTCATCGTGGTGGGCGACCACGGGGAGGGCTTCGGCGAGCACGGCGTGATGCAGCACGACCAGAACATCTACGAGGAGGGGGTGCGCGTGCCCTTCGTCGTTGCCGGTCCCGGCATCGAGCGGCGCGTCGCCCGGGGCAACGCCAGCGCCCTCGACTTCCTGCCCACGGTCGTCGGGCTGCTCGACCTCGCCGGGCTCCCGCCCCCGTCCGCCTTCCCCGGACTCGACCTTTCGACCCACGACGTGCCCGACGACCGGCCGAGCTACCTGTCCTGCTGGTTCACCGAACGCTGCCGCGGCTTCGTCGTGGGGCACCACAAGCTGATGGACGAGCGCGAGGCCGGCGAGCGTTTCGTCTTCGACCTTGCGGCCGACCCGGACGAACGCAATCCCCTGCCCGTGCCCGAGGCCCTCGCCCCCCACGTCGAAGCCATGGAGCGGGTGTTCCGGGAACACCGCATCGAACATCGGGAGATGGTCCATCCCGAGTTTCGCGGCTACGGACTTTGGTGGTGTCCCGAAGGTGACGACAAGTGCAAGCACCCGCGGGCGCGGCACCCGGACTTTCGCTATCCGCTCGACCGCGAAACGGTCCGCCGAAACCCGCCGAAGGAGCTGCGCGACGCCAAGGCCCGAAGACGGCCGTGACGCGAAACGTCGCCGCCGCGGGGCCGAGTTGATACCCTTCGAGACCATGCCGGGATCGCCATCGTCTCCCGTCGCCCTGGTCACGGGCGGGGCACGTCGCGTGGGCGCCGCGATCTCCCGCGCCTTGGCCGACGCGGGGTTTCGCGTGTGGATCCACCACCGCCGTTCCGACGACGAGGCGAACCGGCTGCGGACGGAGATCGGCACCGAGCGCTGCGCCGTGGCCCGGGCCGACCTGGCGAGCCCGGCCGAACGTTCGGCCCTGATCGCCGAGGTGGCCGATCCCGAAGGCCCCTTCGACGGCCGACTCGACCTTCTGGTGAACAACGCCGCCAGCTTCGAGCACGGAACCTTCGAGGAGCGGACGGACGACGACCTTCGCCGGGTGCTCGAGGTGAACTTCGTTGCGCCGCTGTCCCTCGTGCGGGGCCTTTTGCCCCGGCTGCGCGCCGCACGTCCCCCCTCGGACCTCGTCCCCACGCCGTGCGTCGTCAACGTCCTCGACCTCGGCGCCCTCACGCCGTGGCCCGGCTACGTGGACCACTGCGCCGCCAAGGCGGCCCTCGAGAACGCGACGCGCAGCCTCGCGGTGGCCCTCGCCCCGCACGTGCGCGTAAGCGCCGTCGTCCCCGGCACGGTCCTGTGGCCCGACGATCCGGCCTTCGCCGAAGGCGCCCCGGCCCGCCGGCGCATCGAAGCCCGGATTCCGCTCCGGCGTCCGGGCACCCCGCACGACGTCGCCCGGGCCGTCCTCTACCTGGCGGCCGCCCCCTACGTCACGGGGGAGATCCACCGGGTGGACGGTGGCCGCCTCGCCGCAGCCGGCGTCTCCGGCCCCACGGAGGCCTGACCCCGGCCGCTTGCGCACCTTGCGCAAATCGTACCGGTTGATCCGGGCCCTGCGGTCCCCTATACATGCGCGCCTTCCACCATGGACACGCAACGCGCAACCGAGGGCCCCGAAAACGCGCCGGAGATCGGCGAGGACACCCAATCCGACCTGCACGAGCCCGTGCTCGGGCAGCCGCTCGAGGTACCGGTCGACGAGCGCGGCGTCGAACGTGCCATTCGAAAGCTTCGCCGCCTGCTCGCCTCCGAGGGCGTCCTGCGCGAACTCAAGCGCCGCCGGCACTACGAAAAGCCCAGCATCCGCCGCAAGCGCAAGCTGCGGGAGGCCGAGCGCCGCCGTCGCCGCCGCGAGCGTAAGCGAAACTAGGCGGCCGCCCCACGCCCCGTCTCGGACGCCCCCCCGGTCTTCCGGTGGGGTGTTTTCGTGCGCGCGTGGTAGCCTGCCCGCCATGGCCACGTTGGTGATCCCGCCGCATCCGCAACTTGCGACCTCGAGCGAGCCGCAGGAGCCGTCGGCCGTGGCCCCTTCGATCGAGACGATCACGGTGGTCTTCGGCGTGGCCGATGCAGCCGACAAGGCCCCCGACGACGCCAATTTCTTCGACGTATACCGGGTCGGGCTCCCCGTGTTCCACCTGGTGGCCCTCGATCCCGACGGCGTGCACGAGTTCGACGCCGTGGGTCTCTTCGAGCGCCTGTCCACACGGGCGACACGGCGAAACTGGGGCGTGCGTCTCGAACTGGCCGTATTGCAACCCGCCCGCGACGCCGGCAGGTTGGATCTCGTCGTGGACGCCCCGGAGGGGGCCGGTGCCCTCTCGGCCTCCGACGCCCCCGGGACCATCCTTCCGGGCGGCGCCCGTCGCGTCACGGTGCTCACCGCCGTCGCCGCGACGCCGGCGGCCATCGCGAACCTCGCCGGCGCCTACACGGTGCGAGCGGGCGATGCGGCAGGGCGCACGGTGACCCTGGCCGTAGACCGTTTCGAATTCCAACCGTGACGCACCGCCCTCGAACGACGGGGGCCGGTCCCGCGGCACGGGACACGACGCCATCATGGGACGACGTCTTCGACGCACGCTGAGCACCCTCGGAACGGCCGCGGTCCTCGTCGTCGCCTACCGCTACGTCGTCGCGCCTCGGCTCGGCGAACGGGGCATCGCCACCTTCGCGCCGACGATTACGCCTGCATCGAATGATACGCCGCGGATCGTGGTCTGGAACCTCGAGAACTTCGGCGACGACCCAGCCCGGGCGCGACGGGCCATCGACGCCATGGCCGAGTTGGACGCCGGTATCTTCGCGCTGGTGGAGATCCGCGATGGCGACGCCCTGCGTCGAGCGTTCCCGGATCGTCGCGTGTTCGTCTCGCGCCGTGGCGGGCGCGGCGGTCAGCACCTGGCCTTCGTCGTCGACCCGCAACGCTTCGAGATGCTGGATCCGCCCGTGGAGTTCCCCGACCTCGCCATGGGCGGCCGGGTACGCCCCGGCTACGCCATCCACGTGCGTGCGCTGCCCGAAGGTCCCGACCTCCACCTCGCCCTCGTGCACCTCAAGGCCATGGCCGAAGGCGCGGCCCTGCGCCGTCGCCAGTGGCACGTAGTGCGCAAGTGGATCGACGGCCTGCGCAGCGACGGCGAGCGTGATCTCCTCCTGGTCGGCGACTTCAACCCGGTCGGTGGGCACGGAAGGGACGAGGCGGCCGAACTCGCCGAACTTGCGCGGACGTTCGCGGACGCCGGCCTCGAGCTGCACACGCCGCCGGGGGCGTGCTCGGCGTACTGGGAAGGCCCGCGCCGGGACGCCTGGAAGGAACCCACCCTGCTCGACCTGGTGTTCGTGGGGGATCTGGGCGAGGCGCTTCCCGCCGATGGACCCCTCGTCCGTGCCGCGGGAGCCTGCGCGCGCACGGGCTGTACCCGCGTGCGCAGCACCCGAGCGCGCCCCGATCCCCAGGTGGAGGGCACGAGCGACCACTGCCCCTTGGTGGTGGACCTTCGCCCGGGCGACGACGACCCTTGAGCGCCGCAAGCGGCGCGGGCCTCACCCGCTCACGGGCCGTCGCAATCCGGGCAGGTGCACTCGACCTGCCCGTCGGCGGGCACCTGGCACTGCCGGCCCTCGGGGCAGAACGCAGGCGTGCAACCGCACGGATCGTCCGCCGAGCACCCGGCCGGCAGGGGCTCGCAGTCGCGGTGCGTACCGGTAAGGTCCGTGGTCACGACGCAGACCTCCCCCGCTCGGCAATGGCTGCAGTCGGGCACCGTGTCGCAGGCGCTCACCGGGACGCAGCCGTCCCAGCACCCCGCCGGCGAGACCCGCGGCAGCCATCCCTCGGAACACGAGGGTGGCTCCGCATCGCAGAGCACCAGGTCGGGGTCGCAGCTCACTTCGCGAAACCGGCAGACCCCACCGAAGCAGATCGCCTCGGGATCCATGAACCCCTCGGCCTCACAGGCCGGGGCGAAACACTCGGGCACGTCGCAGGGCTCGGGATCGGCGAGGGGGGAGACCACCATGCAGTGGCAGCAGTTGTCGACGACGTGGCAATCGGCATCCTCCCGGCACTCGCCCCGACCTCCGCCGGTCCCGGTCGAGGTAACCGCCGACGTCGCCGACGTGCTCGACGCCGACGACGTTCCGGTGCCCCCGTCGCTCCCGGAACCGCCCCCGGTCCCGGACGCCTTCGGGCCGCACGCGAGCACGATCACGACCCACCAAACCCCACATGCGCGGCGAAGATCACGGCGGGCCGAACGAAGATGCTCTGCGATCCCCAGGCGCGACATGGCGGGAGCATATCGCAGTGCCCAGCCTCCGAAAGGTCTCCTTTGCGCCAGTGCGTCGGCCCGCCGGCCCCGCAGGTGAAGCCGGCCCCCGGGCTCGCCGTCCCACTGCGGCCCCTTCGCCGTCCACGGTCCCTGGGGCTGGAGCCAAAACGCATGCCGCTTGCGCCCCGAAAACTCCCATGGGACCATCGCCGGCGACTCGGGAACCCGACATCAACGTCCCCAACCGGCGCGGCTGCGCCACCGAGCAGGAGAATCGAAACCTATGCATCGTACGAAACACTCGATGATGAGCCTTGCTTCCCTCGGCCTGGTCGCCGGCTTTTCGACGGCCACCGTCCAAGGCTGCGACGACGACGGCGGGGTCGTCGGCAACCTCCGCGAACAATGCGGTCTCGTCTGTCCCGACGAGGGGATCTTGGAGGGCAACGCCAGCATCTCCGGCGTCGCCAGTATCGACGCCTTCTTCAGCGCGGTCGTCGGCGTGCGCGAGGCGGCGCTGACCCTCGAATCCAACGTGCGCGGCGAGCTGCTCGCCCTGGCCGCCCTTCTCGAAGTCGACGGGGCCGCGGATCTGTCCACCTCGGATCTCGCCGCCCAGGTCAAGGCGCAACTCGAGGCCAAGATCCAAGCCAACGTCGAAGGCAGCCTCACGCTCAACTACGAGCCGGCCAAGTGCGAGGCGTCGGTGGAGGTCACGGCCAAGGCCGCGGCCGAGTGCGACGTCATGGCCGATCCGGGCTCGGTCGAGGCCAAGTGCGAGGGCTCGTGCCAGATCGACGCCTCGGCCCAGGCCGACTGCCGCGCC
>RFGU01000010.1 GCA_003696955.1 Deltaproteobacteria bacterium
CTTCTTGGCCGCGGTCTTCTTCTTGGCGGCGGTCTTCTTCTTGGCCGCGGTCTTCTTCTTGGCGGCGGTCTTCTTCTTGGCGGCGGTCTTCTTCTTGGCGGCGGTCTTCTTCTTGGTGGCGGTCTTCTTCTTGGCCGCGGTCTTCTTCTTGCGTTCGCGTTCCTTCTGCTTGCGGAGGCGCTCGCGCTCCTTCTCCTTGCGAATCTTCTCGCGCTCCTTCTGCTTTCGGAGGCGCTCGCGTTCCTTCTGCTTTCGGAGGCGCTCGCGCTCCTTCTGCTTTCGGAGGCGCTCGCGCTCCTTCTGCTTGCGGAGCTTCTCGCGTTCCTTCTGCTTGCGGATCTTCTCGCGCTCCTTCTCCTTGCGGAGGCGCTCGCGTTCCTTCTGCTTGCGGATCTTCTCGCGCTCCTTCTGCTTGCGGAGGCGCTCGCGTTCCTTCTCCTTGCGCTTGCGCTCGCGCTCGGCCTCCCGTTCCTTGCGTTTGCGTTCGCGCTCGGCCTCCCGTTCCTTTCGCTTGCGCTCGCGTTCGGCCTCCCGTTCCTTTCGCTTGCGCTCGCGTTCGGCCTCCCGCTCGGCGGCCCGACGCTGCCGTTCGGCCTCCCGCTCCTTCCGGCGTCGCTCTCGCTCTTCCTCCCGGCGCTTGCGCTCCTCCTCCCGACGTCGCTCGCGTTCGAGGCGAGCTTCCTCCTCCTTGCGCTTGCGCTCCTCGAGTTCTCGGCGTCTTGCTTCCTCCTCTTCCCGCTGCTTGCGCTCCCGCTCGGCGGCGATTTCCTCGGGCGTCGGTCCGAGTTCGAGGCCGAGGAGCTGGCGCACCTCGTCGGCCGGCACCGGATCACCCTCGAGCTCTTCGGGGGTGGTTCCACGGTCGTGGATCAGCACGCGCCGCACGTTGTCCCGGAAGGTGATCTCCACCTTCTGCTCGCCAAGGACCTCGCTGACGAACCCCACGCCGAAGGTGGGGTGCACGACCACACGGTGGAGATCGAGGCGAACCTTGGGCGTGTAGCGGACGGCGCGCTCGACGTCGTAGGTGGCCATGCCCTCGATCCAGTCCAGCTTGACCGACGGATCCTGGGGCTTCGTAGCGGTCGGTGCCGCCGGCGTCTCGCGATCCCGCGGCTTACGGTACTTGTGGGTGTCGCCGCAGACCACGCACTGGGCCGTGTTGATCTCGCCGCCGTAGCTCTCCACGACGACGTGTTGGGTGTCCGCGCGGCATTTGGGGCAGTAGCCTTCGACCTCGCCACCGCTGTCGCTCTGCCCGCCGAAGTGACTCTCGAAGATCTGGTCCATGGTGATCCCTGTCGGAGCGCATCTTCCCCCTATCACGGAAGGCGCCTGCGGGACAAGGAAGGCAAGGGCGCCCGACCGCCCGACGAGGGTTCGGTTGGCGACGGACGTGTCGAACGAAGGGGATCGCGGTCGCGTACGGGCGGCACCTAGGTCGCCCCCTTCGACGACTCAAGTCATTGAGATAACTTGAATTTCGAGGATATCGCCCGATCTCCGGGCAGGATGCGTCGCATCTGCGCCGTGCGTTCGGCGAGGGCCCCGAGTTCGCGAAAGACCAGCCGAAACGCCTTGCCGTGCTCACCGGCCTGGGCGGCGAGGATGTTGCCGTTGAGGGCGAGCAGTTGCAGGCGTTGGGAGAGATCGTCGAGAAGGCGACGCAGATCGGACAGGGTCTGGTCGCCGAGTCGGGCTTCGGGGGCATGGGTCCGCACGCCGGCCGTCAGCATCTCCGCCAATCGCCGGAGTCGGTCGATCCCCCGGTGGACCTCGACGATCCCCACGATGACGTCCCCGCCGGTCGAAAGCCGCAGGGGCCGGGCCGCGCTGACCGTGGCTGCACGGGCGGTGTGGTCGATGGTGCCCGAGAACGATCCCCCTTGCCGGAGCACCTCGTCGACCAGGACGGCCGGCGCGAAGGCGCCGGGGGCGAGAACGGTTCCGTCGTCGTCGCCCGGCAGCGACAGGACGCAGCGGTTGCCCGCGTAGAGGGTGACACCGCAGCCGATCTGCCGCGACAAGCGGGAGAGTTGGCCCTGTTGGTCCTCGAGGGGACGCCCCGCCACGGTCAGGCGTCCGTCCCGCCGTTCCACGGGGCCCTGGGCAGCGACATGTTCGACCACCAGCTCCAGCGCTCCGGCCAGCCGTTCCCGCTCGGCCTCGATCAGCCGTTCGAGCACGGCGCCGACGGCGGGATCGTCGGTCGGTACGGGGTCGGCGGACGCGATAGCAGCCACGGTGCGTGATTCTACCAGGTCGCGGCCCGTCGCAGCGGCTCCCACGGGCAACCCGCCGCCGTCCCCGGATCGGCACGTCCGCCCCCCGCCCGGCGCCGGCGTGGTGGGCCGGTCTGCGCGGTCGCGCGGCCGGAAGAGAACCGTCGTTCCGGAGCGTCCGGTCCCCCGCGTCCAACGAATCCCCGACGCAGCGGCTCCGTCGTCGTCGGCGCTTCGTCCGAGCGCCCACGGAGAGGTTCGCTCCGGCTCCGGGCTGTGGTACGCAGCGGCGGCCATGGGTCCGCGCGTACGCATCGCCCCGAGTCCCACCGGTGACCCCCACGTGGGCACCGCCTACGTCGCACTGTTCAACCTGGCGTTCGCCCGCAAGCACGGGGGCGAGATGGTGCTGCGCATCGAGGACACCGACCGCAGCCGCTTCTCCCCCGGCAGCGAGCGGGCCATCTTCGAGGCGCTCACTTGGCTCGGCCTCGAGTGGGACGAAGGGCCCGATCGCGGCGGCGCGTTCGGGCCGTACCGGCAGTCCGAGCGGCTTGCCCGCTACCGCGCGTACGCCGACCGACTCTTGGAAGCCGGGAAGGCCTATCGCTGCTTTTGCACCCGCGAACGCCTCGACGCCCTGCGCAAGGAGCAGATGGCACGCAAGGCGCGGCTCGGCTACGACGGCCACTGCCGGAACCTCGATCCGGCCGAGGTGGAGCGTCTCGTCGCCGAGAGCCGGCCGCACGTGGTACGCCTGAAGGTCCCGCGGACGGGGCGCACCGTGTTCCACGACGGTCTGCGCGGCGAGATCGGCATCGACAACGTCGAGATCGACGATCAGGTACTGCTCAAGTCCGACGGCTACCCCACCTACCACCTCGCCAACGTGGTGGACGACCACGAGATGGCGATCACCCACGTGATCCGCGGCGAGGAGTGGATCACCTCGACGCCCAAGCACGTCCTGCTCTACGAGGCCTTCGGCTGGCAGTTGCCGGAGTTCTACCATCTGGGGCTCTTGCGCAACCCGGACCGGTCCAAGCTCTCCAAGCGCAAGAATCCGGTGTCCATCGACTACTACCGTGCCATGGGTTACCTGCCCGGCACCTTCCTGAACTACCTCGGGACCCTCGGATTCTCCATGCCCGACGGTCGGGAGCGGTTCACCCTGCAGGAGATGATCGACGCCTTCGACTGGTCGCGGGTCAACGTGGGCGGTCCCGTGTTCGACCGGTCCAAGCTCGACGCGTGGAACGGCGACGACCTGCGGGCCATGTCGGCCGAGGCGTTCGAGGAACTGGTCTTCGACGAGGTCTTGGGGCCCGGGCGTTGGCGGCGGATCCTCGAGCTGGTCCAGCCCCGAATCGCGCGCCTCGACGAGATCGTACCGTACGCGGCGATGTTCTTCGGAGAGTTGGTGGACTACGAGAAGGTCGCCGGCGCCTTTCGGCTCAAGAAGCGCAGCCTCGCCGAGTCGGCGGCGATCCTCTCGGCCTACCTCGAGGCCATCGAGTCCGATCCCGAGGCCCGCACCTTCGAGCCCGAGCCCCTCGAGGCCTTCTCCCGCCGGTTCTGCACCGAGCACGGCTGGAAACCGCGGGAGCTGTTCTCCTTGCTGCGGGTGGCGGTTGCGGGCCGGACGGCAGCGCCACCGCTCTTCGACACCATGGTGGTGTGCGGCAAGGATCGCTGCCGGGCCCGGCTCAAGGATGCGATCCGCTTCGTCCGGGCGATGGCCGCGGCCGAGTCCGAAAGCGGCTAGGTTCCGTCGTCAGCCCTGGGGTGGTCGGGGGACGGCGCGCAGTCCCGTGAACGAGACGTGGTCCAACTCGGGGAAGCCGCGGCCGGCCGCGTCGTGGGCGGCAGGTCTTCTCCCGAGGCGCCCCACGAAGACGCGCAACCGGGGCTCGACGACCACGGGGCCTTCGCGGCGGATCGGCAGTCGCACGAGGGTCGGCGTTCCAAGGGGGCCTGGGGCGGCGGGTAGGGCCCGTCCCGTACGGCCTTCGACGAGGGCCCCGATCCAGGCCCGCGCATCCGGTCGCGACGCGGCCGCCTCCTGGATGGCGGTGCGCCAGCCACAGGCCGGAAGCCACGAGGGAGCGCAGATGAACGCGAGGTCCCCCTTGGCCACCGAGAGCCCGGTGGTGATCGCCTCGTCGACGGGCGCGTCCCGGTGCAGGTGTACGGACCGGAAGGATCCGTGGATCGTGCGCAGGAAGGCGGCCGTGCCGTCTTCGGATCCGCGATCGACCACGATGAGTTCCCACGCCGGCCGTACCGATTCGGCGGCGAGCACGGCCACCAAGCGCGACAGGGCGGCGAGATCGTCGCGGGTCGGGACCACCAGGGAGATCGGCCGGTCACCTCGGACCCGGGGGGCCGGCACGCAGAGGCGGAACCGTCCGCCGTCGACGCCGACGGTGCCGCGCACCTCGAGGGGCCCGTCGTCGCCCCACAGGTCCGGATCGTCGTCTTCCTGGCGGGTGTAGACCAGCACGAGCCCGTCGGCGCGCACGACCGAGAGTGCGGCGTCGATCGTCCCGTGGTCGGCGAGCACCAGGTCGGCGGCCTCCCCCGGGGAGAGGGGACGGCGGGGCAGGAGGGCGCCGCCGATCCCGTCGGCGGTGAGGTCCACGCAGCGAAGGCGGCGCAGATCGGGGGCGACCGAGGCGAGCAGGGCGGACAGGATCCGGCGCTTGGAGGCCATGCATCGTCTATGGCCCCCTCGAAGGCGCGCCGGTGGGACCAGCACGGGACGCTCGCGGGGCGCCCGGCTCGCCGAGATACCTCCGGTGGCCCACGGCGGGCCGGCCGTGTCTATACTCGGGGCAGATGGTCGAGCGATCCACCGGCGTGCCGCGGGCCTCTTCGGTCGTCGACGACGCGTCCGGGGGCGGCGAAGCGGTGCTTCGGACCTTCGGCGACGTGATGGCGCACGTACGCACCGTCTATGCGGACCGGGGCACCGTCACGGAGCTACCGGGTGGGGCGATCCTGGACACGGGCAGGGCGGACGTCTGGCTCGACGACGGGAGCGGGTCGGAGGAGATCCCGCGGGACGCGGCCGTGGTGTGCGTGGGTGCGGAGCCGTCGCCTCGACGTCTCGCGTCGTTTCGCGGTCGCAGCGTAAGCTTCCTGCCCCTGCCGATCTCCGCCCCGACGGCGGCGGCGGTCGTCGCCACCGCGCTCGGTGCCGCCGACCGCGGCCACGCCATGGAGACGACGTCGCGGTTGCTCGACATCGGGCTCGCCCTGAACGCCGAACGGGACCCGGGGCGGCTGCTCGATCTCATCTTGACCCATGCTCGCCGGATCACCGGGGCCGACGCCGGAAGCATCTACCTCGTGGAGGAGGATGGGCGCCGCCTGCGGTTCAAGGTGGCGCAGAACGACTCGGTGGAGGCCGACTTCTCGGAGTTCTCGGTGCCCGTGACCGAGGAGAGCATCGTCGGGGCGTGCGTGGTCTGCGGCCAGACGGTCAACATCGCCGATCTCTACGAGGATCCGACGGCGCTCGGGCGTACGTTCCGCCACGACCGCCGCTTCGACGAGCGCTTCGGCTACCAGACGCGCTCGGTCCTGACGACCCCCTTGCGGCCGCCGGGTGGCGACGTGGTCGGGGTCTTGCAGCTGATCAACGCCAAGGAGGGCGACGGCCCCCTGCGGGGCGAGGACTTCCGCCGGCGCGTGCGGCCCTTCTCCCTGGCGGACGAACGGTTGTGCGAGGCGCTCGCCGCCCAGGCGGCGGTCGCCCTCGAGAACGCGCGGCTCTACGAGGAGATCCGGGGGCTCTTCGAGGGCTTCGTGCGCGCGTCGGTCCACGCCATCGAACAGCGCGACCCCACCACCAGCGGCCACAGCCAGCGCGTGGCCGATCTGACCGTGGAACTGGCCAAGGTGGTCGATCGCGTGGACGACGGCCCACTGGCTCCGCTGCGTTTCGACCGGGAGGATCTGCGCCAGATCGAGTACGCGGGGCTCTTGCACGACTTCGGCAAGGTCGGCGTGCGGGAGGAGGTGCTCGTCAAGGCGAAGAAGCTCCACCCGGCCCAACTCGACCGGATCCTCTCCCGCCTCGACCACATGCGGACGGCGGTCCACCTCGACGTCGCACGCAAGCTCATCGAACGCTTGCGCGCGGGCTGGACGGGCGGCGAAGAGGACCTGGAGCGCGAGCTTTCCCAGCGCCTGGCCGACGTGGACGCCTGGGCGAAGGCCGTGCTCGAGGCCAACGAGCCCACCCTGCTCGCCGCCGAACCCGAGGCGCGGATCCAGGAACTTGCGCGGCTCGAGTTCCGCGACGGGGACGGGCGCCGGATCCGGATCCTCGAGGACGAGGAGGTCCGGGCCCTGTTGGTGCGCAAGGGCAGCCTGACCGACGAGGAGCGCGCCCAGATCCAAAGCCACGTCACCCACACGTACAACTTCCTCGTGCGGATCCCCTGGGGCAAGCAGCTTTCGCGCCTTCCCGACATCGCGGCGAAGCACCACGAGTACCTGGACGGAACGGGCTATCCCAATCGGTTGGGGGCCGAGGACATCCCGGTGGAGACGCGGATGATGACGATCTCGGACATCTTCGACGCGTTGACGGCGGCCGACCGGCCCTACAAGAAGGCGGTCCCCGTCCGCCATGCCCTCGACATCCTCGATGCGGAACGTCGAAATGGCCGCATCGACGCCGCGCTGCTCGAGGTGTTCGTCGAGGCCCGGGTCTTTCGGGCCATCGGGCTCGATCTGGAGGGCCCCCGGTGACGGCCCGGCCGGACGTGCTCGTCGAGTGTGCGACGTGGCCCTGGTCGGAGGCGGGGCTCGGGCGCCGCGTGGAGCGATGGGTGCGACGGTTGGCGCCGCGGCTCGGGCTCGATCCCGGCGAGATCCGCGTTCGCCTGGTGGACCCCGAGCGGATGCTGGAATTGGGCCGCACCCATCTGGGCAAGACGTCGGCGACGGACGTGCTTGCGTTCCCCGACGAGGCGCACGGTGGAGATCTGGCGATCTGTTGGGAGGTGGTGTGCACCCAGTGTCCCCACGCCCCGGTGGACGAACTCGCCCGATTGTGCATCCATGGGCTGTGCCACCTGGCGGGCTACGATCACGGGGAGGCCGCCGAGGCGCGCACCATGTTGCGCCGGGAACGCTCCCTCTTGCGGAGCCTGGGGGTCGTCGACGTGCCGCGCCCCTACGGGGGGCCCCGCTCCGCCCGCATGCGGGAGCGGCGCTCGTGATCGCGTGCGCTTGCCTCGCCGTGGGGGCACGCCTATAAGGCGGGGGTCGTGGTGCGACGCCGTCTCCATGCCCTCGGAGTCGTGGCGGCCATGGTGGCTGCGGGTCCGTCGTCCGCCGCTGCGCGCACCGGTCCTGCGAGCCGGCCGGCCTCGCCCCCCGCCGAATCCACGGCGCGCGAGCGTGGCGCCGAGGGGGCGGACGGAGACCGCGAGCCGGCCGCGCCTCCGTCCGTGTCCGAGGCCCCGCCCGGCGGGGCGACGGCCGGTCCGGCGAGCGCCGAGGCGGCCGAACTCGTCCTGCCGCCGCTTCGGGTGCGCATCGAGGTGCACACGGCCGAGGGGGGGCGGGTCGCGGTGGTCGGACCGACGAACGAGCGCGTACGGCTCGGTCTCGGTGCTGGGCGAACCTACGTCCTCTCCGGCCCGGACGGCGCGAAGGTGCGTTGGAGCCCGGGGCAGGGGGAGCCGGCATTGCCGGAGGCCTGGACCGCGCCCGAGCCCGACGTGGCCGGTCCGGCGGAACCGTCCCCGCCCGCGCCCCCGCCCGCACCGGTCGTCGAGGAAGCGCCCGCGCGTGTGGAGGCCCGGGTGGAGGTCCGCAGTTCTCAGACGTGGCGCCGGTTCGTCCACCCGATGATGTCCGCCCTGGTGCCGGGGGCAGGCCAGATGATGAACGGCGAGCCCGGCAAGGGCGTCGCCATCCTGGTGTCCACCGTGGGGTTGCTGACGGGCACGATCCTCTTGTGGCCGCGTCCCGACCCCCACGAGGGTACGGGCGGGCGCGCCGACGACACGCGCAGTGCGGCGGAGGAGGTGGCCCGCCTCGCCGGATTCGCGGTGGCCAGTGGCGGATTCGGCCTGCTCTACGCCGGCCAGATCCTCGACGCATACCAGGGAGCGGTGGGGCGGCCGCCCCGACCGGCCGAGACCTTCTTCCTGCGGATCGAGACCGCGGGGATGTACACCATCGCGGCGCAACCGGGTCAGCCGTCCCATCGCCTGCTGAGGGACTTCAACGTGTCGTTCATGTTCGAGCCCGTCCGGCGGTTCACCCTGGGCTTTTCGGACATCGGCGGGGGCCGGGACCCGTCGACGGGACGCGGGATGTCCCAGGCCGGACTTCGGGTCGGGTACCGGGTCTACGACCGGCGCCGGTTGTGGCTCACCCTCTCGGTGGGCGGCGTCTTCCAGTCGGCCGGGCGGGACCGGGGACGTGGGGCGCGGGGCGACGTCGGCGGCTTCGTCTACGGTCAGCTCGGGATCCGGGTGTTCGTGACCGACTCCATCTCCCTCGCCCTCCTGCCGCGGCTTTCGATCCCGCTTGCGACGCGTTACTACGCCTTCGGCGGCTCCCTTCCCCGTTTCGCTCCCAGCCTCGAGATGGGGGGCGGCATCGGGGTGCACTTCTAGGACCATGCGACGCTCGACGATCATCGCGTTCCTTCTGGCCTGCGGCTGCGTCTTCGGTGCGCGGGCCGAACGGGACGTGTCGGGCTCGTTCGACCTGCAGGACGTCGACACGGTTCGCGTGGACGTGCCCGACTCCCCGCTGACCGTGGTGGCGTGTACGGCCGAGGCCGAGACGTGCCCGCGTACGCTCTCGTTCGAGGGCACCTGGCTCGCCTTCGGCGGCACCCGATCCGAGGCGGAGAAGACGACCGAGCGCGGCGACATCCTGTTCGAGGTGGACGAGGGCTTCGCACGCCTCGAGACGGTGGAGGACGTGGACGTCGAGGAACTCCTGCGACTCGAGTTCGACGAGTTGCGGCTGCCCAACGACGTGGATCTCGAGCTCGTGACGGACCACGGCGACATCGACGTGTCCGGTACGCGGGCGAACGTGCGGGCGCTGACCGGGGCCGGGGACGTGGTGGTCTTCGGCGCCGACGCCGGCGTCGTGGTGCGCACGGACTACGGTGCGGTGGACGTCCACACGCCGGGGATCGTGGACCTTGCCACGGAGGAGGGGGACGTGCACCTCGCCCAGACCGGGGGACCGCGGGACGCCTACGTCTACACGGGACGGGGCGAACTGGCCGTCGACCTCGCGTCGGACGCCAATCTCGACCTCTACATCGAGGCGCGGGGACCTATCGACGTCAAGACGGATCTCGTGAACACGATCACCGAGGGGGCGTTCCACCGCGTGACGGGCAACGGGACGGTGCGGGTGGTGCTGTCGAACGACGCAGGCCCCGTGATCGTCCGGTTGTTCTCGGACGGGGCGTGACCGTCGCGCCGGACCCGCCGCCCGCACCGAGGCGCAGAGGGCGGCCACAGCGCGAGCGGCCTATGGGCCGGTTGGCTCCGGGACGCACGGGCGCGCACCGCGGAGGCGATACGGCGTGCAGTGCCAGAGGAGAGACTCGAACTCTCAAGGGCGCAAGGCCCAGCGGATTTTGAGTCCGCCGCGTCTACCAGTTTCGCCACTCTGGCGGGGGGCGGAACCGTACCAACGTCCGCTCGCCGTTGCCAGGGGGGACGCGGAATGCGCCTACGAGCGCCGCCGGCCGTCCTGTGGGAAACTCGAGGTCCCATGGACGCAAGCGACGACGGTGCAAGTGCCCTCGAAGGCAATCTCCTGTGTGCGGTGCCGCAGCTGGCCGACCCGAACTTCCGGCGGTCCGTCGTGCTGATCCTCGACCACGGTGATGCCGGAGCCCTCGGGTTGGTGCTCAATCAACCCTTGCCCCATGCCATGGCCGAGGTGGCCCAGAGCCTCGGCGTGCGCTGGACCGGAGATCCGGAGGCCCTCGCACGATCGGGGGGGCCTGTCGAGCCCATGCGCGGCTGGGTGCTGCACGAGGGGCGCGGCTGGGACGAGAACGCTCGCGAGGTGTTGCCGGGCGTCTTCCTCACCACGTCCGTCGCGCCGATCCAGCGTAGCGAGGAGGGGATCGGAGGGGCGTTTCGCATGCTCTTCCTCTTGGGCTACGCCGGGTGGGGGCCAGGGCAGCTCGAAGGGGAGATGGCCCAGGGAAGCTGGGTCGTGGTGCCCTTGAAGAGTGCCGACGGCGAACGTGCACTCACGCCGTCGTGGATCTTCGAGGCCGACCCGGCGGACATGTGGGACGAGGCATTCGCCTCCATCGGCGTGGATCCCGCCCGGCTCGTAGGGCTTTCGGGATTCGCCTCCGGGCCGACCCTGGCGGGGCCCAAGTTCGTGCACTGATGGGCCCGACCGCGGTGCGGGCCCGTCAGGCAGCTCGGCGGGGGGCGCTGGTGGACGGAACGTCGCGGATGGCCGCGCTGGTCGCCGCGATGCGTTGGTGCGCCACCAGGGGTTCGCCGAAGAACCGCACGCCGAAGCGCCGACCGTCGTCGCGTCGATGGACCACCTCGAAGGGCAGGAACACCCGCAGGGTGCTTCCCCCGGGGGCGATGTGCAGGGTGCCGGTGGTGCCCACGTGGATCCGGTCGGCGATGCCCGTGTCGTCACACAGACATGCGCCCGAGCCCGAGAGGTCCTCGATGGTGGCCGGCGCGTCGATGCCGTCGATGCGGACGTAGGCCCGAGCGTCCAGGCGCACCCGACGAAAGGCGCGCTGTTCGAAGTCGCTGCGCCCTTCGATGCGTTCGCGCTCTCCGAGCAGGCGGCGCAGCCGTGCCAACTCGTCGCGTTTGTGGCGGCGCGTGGCGAGAAGGGTCCGGTAGCGAAGGACCGTCAGGAGGAACGCGCGGGAAGCCGGATCCATGGACGGATCATCGCGGCGCCTCCGATGCGTCTTGAGGTGTGCCGTCTGGGCTCGGGCATGTCGCATCGGACCCGCGGGGACCGTTTCGGAACGAAGTCCACGCGGCGGCGGCAAGGGCGATCCAACCCGCGATGAGCAAGGTGCCGCCGACGGGGGCCACGGCACCGAGCCATCGCGGCCCCCCCACGGCGAGGACGGCGACGGCACCGGCGAAGAGGATGGTCCCCGCGACCATCGTTGCCCCGGCGACGTCGGCCAGGCGCCGCGCCCGCGGATGCGGCGGGACGAACAGGCCCGCGCCCACGAGGGCGAGGGCGTGGGTCTGCAGGTAGCGGACCGCCGTTCGCCAGGTCTCGAGGTCATGGGGGGAAAGGCGCGTGCGCAGGGTGTGCGTTCCGAACGCTCCGAGTCCGACGGCAAGGGCGCCGAAGACGGCACCAGCGACGATCCAGCGGGCAGCGTGGGCGGGGCGGGGCATGGCGGGGATCCGTTCAGCGAGGGGCGGCGGCGGTGGTGACGGTGCGCAGCCAGTCGGCGACCGGCACGGTGCGGCCGTCCTCGAGCTGCACGAGATAGGGCGAGAAGACACCGAAGGGCTCCGCGGCGATCTCGTCGATGAACGTGCCCACGTCGTGGACGTCGGCGCCGAGGAAGTGCCACTTCTTGGTCAGCATGTCCGCGAAGGCGGCCGCGTCGAGGCGCTTGGGCGGCCCCGAGCGCTGGGGAACGAGGAAGGTTCGTCCCGACCGTTCGATCCGGGCGAGGAGGTCCACGATGTCGGCGTCGGTCGCGGCCCGTTCGCGGGGGGGCGTGGGGTCGGATGCGTGCACGCCTCCGTCCGGGGGCAGGCCGGCCTCGATGCGGTCGAGCGCGTCGTGCAGGTACGTCCGCACGTCTACCTCCGTTCCGTTCGGGAGCCGGACGCGGACCGGACGCCCGTCGGGGCCGGGGCGGCCCACGCGTTCGACGAACTCGCGGGCCGTGCGGATGTCGTCGTGGGCCGCGTAGGTCTCACGCATGACGTCGGCGAACTCGCCGGCCGTCGTCTCGCGACGTCCGCGCAGGAACACCCGGCCGCTTGCCTCGACCCAAGCGGCGAGCCGCTCGATCTTGTCCCGTTCCGAAAGACCCTCCGTCCGAGGCCTCGCCTGGGCCTGGGCGCGGACCGGCGCAGCGAGCGGTGGCTCCTCGGTCACGACGAGGGTAGGCGGCCGATCCCCGCATGCGGTCGCGGCGGCCGTCACGAGGCATGCCAGGAGGCCGCGCACGCCTGCCGGCACGGTCGTGGGGAAGGGGCGACCCACGGGGGCAGGGTAGCAGCTACCCTAGCTGCGCCCCCATGGACGACCCTCTGTTCGAGCACGCGGTGCGCAACGATCCGAACATGCGCCCCCTGGCGGACCGCATGCGCCCGCGGACGCTCGACGAAGTGTGGGGCCAGCGGCACCTGGTGGGCCCACGGGGCATCCTGCGGCGCCTGTCGCCGGATCGCCCGCCGCCCAACCTGGTGTTCTGGGGACCGCCCGGGACGGGGAAGACCACCCTGGCTCGGGTCGTGGCGAGTCGGTGCTCGGCGGCCGTGGAGTCCCTGTCGGCGACCTCGTCCGGGGTACGCGAGATCCGGGCGGCCGTCGAACGCGCGGCCCGTCGTCGTCGCGAGCAACGGATCGCGACGGTGGTCTTCATCGACGAGATCCACCGCTTCCACCGCGGACAGCAGGACGCCCTCTTGCCCCACGTCGAAGACGGCACCGTCCGTCTCATCGGCGCCACCACGGAAAACCCCGCCTTCGAGCTGAACGCTGCGCTGCTTTCGCGGGCGCGCGTCCTCGAGGTGCATCCGCTGGAGATCGACGATTTGGTGGGCCTGCTCGAAACGGCCCTGACCGATGCCGAACGGGGACTCGGCGGTGCCGATGTGCGGGCCGGGCGCCCCGCCCTCGAAGCCATCGCGCACCTCGCAGACGGCGACGCCCGACGGGCCCTTACGATCCTCGAGTTGGCGGCGGAGTTGGTCGAGCCCGGCGCCGAGATCGACGAGGCCACCGTCGCCGACGCGGCGGGGAGCACGGTGCTGCGCCACGACCGGGCGGGCGACGGTCACTACGACGTGGCCTCGGCCCTCATCAAGAGCCTGCGGGCGAGCGACCCGGACGCGGCCGCCTACTGGTGTATGCGACTGCTCCAAGGGGGCGACGACCCCATGTTCGTGGCGCGGCGGTTGCTCGTCTTCGCCAGCGAGGACGTGGGCAACGCCGACCCCCAGGCCCTGGTGGTGGCCCAGGCGGCCGCGGCCGCCACCCACGTCGTGGGCCTGCCCGAGGCGAGCCTCCATCTCGTCCAGGCGGCGACCTACCTCGCGCTCGCGCCCAAGAGCAACGCCGTGATCCGGGCCCGCGACGCCGCGGCCGCGGCGGTCGCCGAGCACGGGAGCCTTCCGGTACCGCTGCACCTGCGCAACGCCCCGACCCGCCTTGCGCGCACGCTCGGCCACGGCCGCGGATACGTCTACCCCCACGACCACCCCGACGGGCTGCCGCCGCCGGGCACGCCGAGCTGTCTGCCCGAGGCCATCGCCGATCGGCGCATCTTCGTCCCGTCACCGCGTGGATGGGAGGCACGGGCCTTCCATCGTCTTGCGACGCTGCGGCAAGGACGGGACCGATCGGGCCGCCGCGACGGCGAGGCGTGACGGCCTCCGATGGCGGCTACTTCTTGCCGCCTTCGCGCTCGGCCTTGCGGGCCGCCGCCTTGCGCTTGTCGCGGGCCTTCTTCTTGAGCTGCCGCTTGCGGCGGCGCATCTTGGGGGTGCGTCGATTGTCGTTCCAACCCATGGGGCACGGGAGCATGGAGGAGGTCACGGTGGCCGTCAAGGGGGTGAATTGCGTCCGCTGGGGGGCTCTAGGACCATCACCCGCGTGATCCGACTGAGCGTCAACGTCAACAAGGTCGCCACCTTGCGCAACAGCCGCGGCGGCGACCGCCCCGATCCCGTCGAGGCGGCCCGCGTGGCCGTCGAAGCCGGGGCCCACGGCATCACGGTCCACCCGCGCGAGGACCGGCGCCACATCCGACCGGACGACGTCGAGCGACTTGCCGATTTCCTCGCACCCCTGCGCGAGCAGGTGGAGTTCAACATCGAAGGCGATCCGCGCCCCGAGCTGCGCCGAACGTGGACGCGCGTCCGCCCCCACCAGGCGACCTTGGTGCCGGTCCGCCCGGGGGAGATCACGAGTTCGGCCGGCTGGCCCCCGTCGACGGACACGTCCATGATGCGGGAGATCGTCGCCGAACTTTCGGAATGCGGGATCCGGACGAGCCTGTTCGTGGAACCGGATCCGGCGGCCATCGAGTGGGCGGCCGAGGTCGGGGCCGATCGGGTCGAACTCTACACCGAACCCTACGCCCGCGCCTTCGAGGCGGGCGGGGAGGCGCTCGAGGAGAGCCTCGCCCGGTACGTCTCCGCCGCCTCCCTCGCCCACCGGGTCGGGCTCGGGGTCAATGCCGGCCACGACCTCGACCGGGCGAATCTCGTGCGGTTTCGTAAGGTGCCCCATCTGGCCGAGGTGTCCATCGGTCACGCCCTCGTCTCGGACGCCCTCTACCTCGGCCTTGCGAACGCGGTGCGCGCCTATCTGGACGTGCTCCGTCCATCATAGGATGGGGCGAGCCTCGATCTACTCGCGTGCGAGTTCGGCCAAGAGGCTGCGTACGCGCTCGTGGTCCCGCAGGCGGCCGGGGCTCAGTTCGAGGTACTGTTCGAAGTGTCGACGGGCCTCGGCGAAGTGACCGAGCCGACGCTCCACCTCGCCCATGACCCGGTACAGCTCGCCCACCTCGGGCGCGAGGGCAAGGCCGACCGCAGCCGCCGTGCGCGCCCGTACGAGCCGTCCCTCGGCGAGCATGCGGCGGGCGAAGTCGAGTTCCGCGAGGGCTTGCTGGTAGTCGGCGTAGGCAGCCGAGTAGAGCAGGGGGTCGGCGGGCAGGTCGGCAAGGGTCTGGGGCAGGCGCTGGGGGCGTCCCAAGTGCTTGCGCAGGTCGAATGCGCGAAACGGACCGATGGCGGAGGGGCCTTCACCCACCCAGAGCACCATGGACGACAGATCGACGACCACCGCGTGGCTTCCGTGCAGGGTTTCGAGGGCGTTGCGGTTGCCCAGACCCGCGTCGCTCCCGTCGGGCCCCTTTCGATCGCGAAGGATGGCGAGGGCGCGTTCGGCCGTGATCCGGCGCGTGCCCGAAAGCAGGGTCTCGAGGCGTTGCCAACGGGCTCCGCTGGCCGTATCGCGGCGGATCCGATCGTTGAACGGATCGCCCGAGAAGACGTCCGAGGCGAAGTGGTTGGTCATGAAGACCACCGGATCCCCGTCGCCCCGGACGACCCGGCGCTCCTCGTTGGGGCGTGCCGAAAGCTCCACCACCGCGGCCCGGCCCGCCGCCCCGTCGGCCACCAGGAACGCACCGGCCGTGCGGACCTTCGCGGCCTCGAGCATCTCGATGGCCCGGTCGAGGGTGTCGGCCTCCTCGAGCACCTGCCGCGCCAAGAGCGAGAGCGGCAGGCCGTCTTCCGGCGGGTCGTCGGTGCGCACGTTGTCGAGGGCCACGAAGATGCCCCGGGCGTTGACGCCGGTCACCACGCCGATCAACCCGGGCCACCCCACGGACGCGAACGGGTACTTGCCGTCGGGGTGGTGGAACGTGACGAGACGTTCGGGCTCGAAGTCGTGACCGAGGTCCACGTCGAAGGTGCGTCCCACCAGAAAGTTGCCGCGCTCGTGGGCTCCGGCCCGGCCCGGCACGGCGAAGGCGAAGCCCTCGAAGAAGACGTCGTCGACGCGTTTGGCCAGGTCTGGAAATACTTGGTACAGGAAGAGTACGTGATAGGGCCCATATTGGCCCGTCCGTGCCTCTGGGAGAGCGGCTGCAAAGGCCGCAAGTTCCTCGCGCATGGCATCGGGCAAGGCGGCGTCGGCACCTCGATAGCGCCACCTGAGCAACACGCTCGCGCCCCATGCCTCGCTGGCCGAGGGATAGCGCGCGGCGATTTGGTCCAGGACGCGACGGTGCAGGTCGATGAAGGGGCGGGCGGAGAGTAGCCCCCGCGCGGCCCCCATCGCCGTGGGGCTCCCCTGAAGGTCGAGGGTCCAGAGGCGTCCGTCCCGTTCGAGGCGAGCCCCGGCGACCGAGATGCGGCGTCCCACCGCCTCCACCTCGGGGGTGCCGAGGTCCGGCGGATCCACGGGCGGCGGATCGAGATCCGTGTAGCCGAGGTAGCCGGCGTAGAGGAGCAGGGCGACCACGGCGATGGTTCCGCCGATGGCCGCGAGCACGCGCAGCAGGCCGAGCACGGCGTGGTCGGTCCCGTGGGCGGGCGATGAGGAAAGGCGCGGCATGGGGCGACGCGCGCCGTTATACTCTGCGTCACCCATGCGTGCTGCTCGTCGCCCGTTTCGACCGTCCTGGCTGCTCGTTTGGGTCCTCGCCGGATGCGGTGCCGAACGCCCCCCCGCCCCCAAGCTCGAAGAGCGCCCGGCCGCGGAGGGGGCGGTGGCCTCGGCCGTCTACGATCCGAAGGCGCCCGCCGTGTTGACCTATGCGGGGGAGCGGGGCCGTTTCGCGGACACCCACGACCCGAGCGCCGTTCCCGAGGCGGCCCGTGGGTTCGTGCGGGTGACCCTGCTCGACGGCAAGGCACCTCCGCCCGGCATGGTCTGGGTCGCGAACCTGCGCGAGCCCACGCAGGAGGGCACCTACCGTCTCGAGCCCGTGCCCCGCGAGATGTTCGAGGAACTCGCCCTGGGCCAGGGGCTCGCCAGCAAGGTGGAGTTGCCCGAGGGGCTCGAGCCACCCGAGCAGCCCGCCGACACGGGCCAGATCGTCGTCTACAAGACGTCGTGGTGCGGCGTCTGCAAGAAGCTCGAGGCCTACCTGCGCCGCAAGGGGGTGGAGTACGTCGCCAAGGACATCGAAGCCGATCGTGGGGCGGCTGCCGAGCTGGCGGCGAAGTTGGCGGAGCACGGCGCCCGGGGCGGGAGCGTCCCCGTGATCGACGTGCGCGGTGAACTCATCGTCGGGTTCGACCGCGCGCGTCTCGAGCGGCTCTTGTCCGACGCACCCGAGGCAGGGCCGTCGCCTGCGCCTTCGACGGTCCCGAACACGGGCGCTTCGAAGGAGCCCTGAGCCGTGTGGGGCCTCCTCCTCGCGGGGGCGGTGACGTGGGGCGCGCCACAGGAGGCCACGTCGGCGTCCGGGGAGAAACTGCCCGTGTTCTCCTGGGATGCGCCGACGAAGGGGTGTCCCACGGAGTCCGAGGTACGCCGCCGCCTCGAGGCCCGGCTCGCGGAGGCCTCGCCGACCGACGAGACGGTCGATGTCGCTGCGGTGGCGCGGGTGCGCCGCACCGACGATGGCGCATACGAGCTGCGCCTTTGGACGGCCGAGCGCGGCGTGCTGCGGGAGCGTCGGCTGACAGACGTCGAGTGCGAGGTGCTCGCCGATGCCGCCGTGCTGCTGACCGTGCTCGCCCGTCACCCCTCGGCGCGCTCCGGAGACCCCAAGGCCGCCCGGTTGGCGGCCGCGGCCGAGGAGCGGGAGGAACCGACGCCGCCGCCCCGTCGGCTCGATCCTTCGCAGAGAGACGAGGACGAGTCCTCCCGGCACGAGCCACCGCCGCCTCCCGCGCATTCGATCGAAGGTCGCGCTGGGGTTGGGCTCGGCGTGGCGTTCGGGGCGCTCCCTGGGACGGGTCCGGCGCTGCGCGTCGAGGGAGCCTTCGAACTGCGGCTCCGCGCGCGCTTCGGTCTGCGCTTCGAGTTTCCGATCACCTACGAGGTGGAGCGTCGGGGGCGCTTCTCCGATCGTCCGGACGCGGGCGCCGATCTCCACCTCGTCGCGTCGGGGATCTCCACCTGCGCCGTGGGGCGTCTGGCGCGCGTGCACCTCCCGGCATGCGCCGGCGTGGAGGCCGGCGCCATCGTCGGGCGTGGGGTCGGCGTGGCGGAGCCGAGGACCGACGCGGTCGCCTGGGTGGCGATCCCGGTGCGTGGCGGCGTCGACGTCCTGCTCGGTCGCCACGTCGTGCTCGCGTTCGCCCTCGAAGGGGTATTCCCGGTGTTGCGCACCGTGTTCGTGGTGGAGGGGCTCGGGGACGTATTCCGGCCCGCCCCGGCTGCCCTTCGCGCATTCGCCGGCGTGGGGGCGCGCTGGTAGCATCGCCCGACGGTACGGGTGCACGGGATCGCTCCGTGGTGGACACCAAGGGGCGTGTACCTCTCTGCGGCTCCGCCCCCGGCGCGAGCGGTCGCGCCGACGCACCCCCGGGTGACCATGGACGACGCCAACGCCGAGGCCCTGGCGACCCTCTACGACGCCCACGTGGACTTCGTCCACCGTGTCGTGCGGCAGCTCGGGGTACCGGCAGCGGATGCGGAAGACGTGGTGCAGGACGTGTTCGTCGTGGCCGTGCGGCGCTATCGGGAGTTTCGCGGCGAGGCCGCGGTGCGCACCTGGCTCTACGCCATCGCGGCCCACCTCGTCCGCAACCATCGTCGCGGCGCGGCGCGGCGGGAGCGTAGGCGGATTGCCTGGAAGTCCCGTACGACCGCCGAGGACCGGCACGTGACGACGGTGGACACGGCAAGGATCGACGTCGCGCGCCTGCTCGACCGTCTCGACGAGGCGAGCCGCGCTCTGGTCGTGCTCGTCCACCTGCATGGGATGTCGGTGAAGGAGGTCGCGCGGACCTTGGGCATGAACGCCAATACGGCCCAGTCGCGGCTGCGCCGTGCGCGATTGCGCCTTGCCCGCTGGATGGAGCACCCCGCGGAGGAGACCGGCCGATGAAGGAGATCCGCGACGACATCGAACCCCTGAGCGAGGTCCAGCGGCGACGGATCCGGTCCGGCATCGAGCGCAAGCTGGCCGCCGGTTACGTGCCCCCGGTGCCGGAGGATCCCGTTGCGACCCTCGGGGCCAAGGCCTCGGGGACGAAGCTGGTCGTGGGCCTCGTGGCGGCCGGGCTGGTGGCCGGCGGCATCGCGGCTGCGGTGATCCTCGGCGGGCATGGAGCGTCCCCCGAGCGACTCGAACCGCCACGGCCTACGGCCCCTTCGCCCGAGACGACCGTGCCGAAGGCCGCGCCGGCGCCGGAGGAAGGCGACGGCCCCCTGGCCGGCGGGGGCGATGCCACGGGGGCGATGCCTGCCGACCCGGCGCCTGCGAGCGCGAAAGGCACGGCGCCTCGTTCGAAGCATCGCGCCGCCCGAAAGCCGCGGCCGGCCGGCAAGGTCGTGCGCCCTCGGCCTTCCGCGGCGAAGGATCGGCAACCCACGACGCCACCCCCGGCGTCGCAACCGGCGCCCGCGTCCCCGGGGCGTGAGGGATTGGCCGCCGAACTCGCCCTCGTCGAAGCCGCCACGGCGGCCCTCGAGAACGGGCAGCCCACACGGGCCCTCGATCTCGCACGGGAGCACGCGCGCCGCTTTCCGGCGGGGGCGCTCGCCCCCGAACGCGAGCGCGTCGCCATCGCGGCGCTTTGCGACCTCGGGCGCGTGGAGGCGGCCAAGCGGCGGGCGGAGCGCTTCTACGCCCGTCACCGGAACTCGCCCCTCGTCCCAGCGGTCCGCGCGACGTGCGTCGGCGACGCGGAGACGTCACCGTGATACAGCGCACATGTTCCGCCGCACGCGATGCCCCGCCGCCGGACACCAACGAACGCGAGCGCTTCGTTCGCGCACCGAATCCACGAGAAAGGACATGCGAAAGATGATCGAATTCCAAGATGGGATGCTACGGAACGCGCGCGCTTGGGTCGCTGCGACCTTCGCCGGAATGATTTTGGCTGCGTCGGCCTGTGAGGGGGACCTCGGGACGGCGGGGGACGACGGCACGGGGGGCGAGACGGGGTCCGCGACGGCAGGTGGCGGCGGCTCCGAACTTCCGTGCAGCGACGCCGATCCGTGCCCCTCGGGGCAGTTCTGCTGGAACGGACTTTGTGCGCTCGGTTGTACCTCGAACGACGATTGCGCCGAGGATCAGTACTGCGACACCATGTACACCCATCTGTGCCACAACCGTGAGGTACCCGAGTGCGAGATCGACGAAGACTGCGCCGCAGGCCAGGTCTGCGTCTCTGGGTTCTGCAGCACGCCCCCGCCGGAGACGGCCTGCGATCCGAACGGCGTGTTGGTAGGGGACGACGGCTGCTCGTCCCAGGCCCTGTGCATCGAGGACGTGGATACGGAAGCAGCCAAGTGCTACACGTTTCCGGCGTGTCGTCCGGACGACACCTGTCCGGTGGGAACCCAAGGGGCGGTTTGCAACGTGGATCTCGTTCCGAACAAGGATCGGATCTGCCTGGTGGGCATGTGCACGGGCGAGGCGCACTGCCCCGCCGAGTGGAGTTGTGCGGTGCCGGAAGGTGGGGTCCTCGGCCTTTGCACGCCCGGGACCCCGGGAAGTCCCTGCACGCAAAACGACCACTGCGGAAGCGGCGTGTGTCAGCTCCCGCTGCCGGGCAGCGTGGGTTTTTGCGCCTGACGGGGGGAGTCAGTCGACGGTCTTCAGGATCGCCAGGAACTCGTCCGGTCCCACCAGCGTGGTGATGCGGGCGGCCGGCGGCGGGACGGACGCGCCGTCCGAAAGGCCGGCCACCGCGTCACGTAGCTTCGGGGAAGGGTGATAGAGGACCACGGACGGGAGGGTGTGACTGTCGAAGGCCGCCTGGATCAGCGCCTGATCGTCGTTGGGATCGGTCACGTCCACCTTGATCAGTTCGAAGCGCGTGGCTAGTTCCCTTTCGACGGCCGGGTCGTGGAAGGTCCCGACCTCGAGTTCCTTGCACGGCAGGCACCAGGTCGCCGCGAAGTCCACCAGGATCGGACGCTGCTCGGCCACGGCGCGGTCGACGGCGCCCGCCAGGTCGTCGACGGTCTCCACGCGGGTCCACGCCATGGGCGGCACGTAGAGCACGTTGTTGAGCACCACGACGAGGCCTACCGTCGTGACGGCGACTGCGACCGCCTTGCGCACGCGCACGGCCAGGGCGGGCGTGTGGAAGGAGAGGTGGACCGCACCGGCCAGGATCCCGGCCACGGCGATGGCGATACCCGCCCAAAGGCCCCACGCCGGATCCAGCACGAAATCCTCCAGGGCGGGGGCCAGGGGGCGCAGGAACCAATAGGTCATGACGAGCAGCAGGATCCCGAACACGCTCTTGACGTGTTCCATCCACGGGCCCGGGCGCAGCAGGCTGGCGCCGAGGGCGACCGCGAAGAACAGGGTGCCCATGCCGAGGGCGTAGACGAACAGCAACGAAGCCCCGTAGGTCATGCCGCTGCCCTCGGCCGCCGCCTTGGCGATGAAGGCGAGCAACGAGAGCAGCACGGGGCCCGTGCACGGCGCCGAGATGAGTCCGCTGACGAGCCCCATCAGGAACGCACCGGCGAACCCGCCGCCGCCTACGGTGCTCAAACGGTTCTGCCAGGAGACCGGAAGCTGCAACTCGAAGGCCCCGAACATGCTGGCGGAAAGGGCCAGGAGCAGCGCCGCGATGGGCAGGACCACCACGGGTTCGGCCAGCCACGTCCCGAAGGCCGCGCCCGTCAGCGACACCGCGATGCCCAGGCCCGTGTAGAGCAGGGCCATGCCGAGCACGTACACGGATGCCAGCGAAAGGGCCCGGCCGCGCGAGACGCCCTTGGCGCCGAACACCGACACGGTGATCGGGATGAGGGGGTAGACGCACGGCGTCAGGTCGACGAGCACGCCTTGGCCGAAGGCCCACAGGTACGTGGCGAGCGTGCCCGCGTCGGAGGGAATCAGGGCAAGGTGCATCGTGCGCAGGTCTCCTTCGAGCGGAGCAAGGATGCATCAGGAGGGCCCGCGGGGCGAGACGAGCGTGGTCGGCGCCGGTGGGCGGTGCGGCTACGGGGGCGTACAAGGTCCGCCGGCATCGGCGACGGCCTGTCGGTCCGTCTCGTCGAGGGCGTGGCAGCACGTATCGTGGCCTGCACCGACGGCGAACTCGAGCAGCAGGGACCGCGGCATCCCGTGACAGCAGGCGGCGTCGCCGTCGTCGCGGCAGTCCGTGAGGGCGAGGCACCCACCTTCGGCCGGGGCGGTGCACCGGGCGCGCAGGGAGGGGTTCGGGTCGGTGTAGTCGAGGACCAGGTCGGTGCCCGCGAGCATCGCCGTGCCGAGCAACCCGTCGGGTTCGATCCCATCGGGGGCGACGCTTCGCCGGACGGAGACGGCCAGGGGATGGTCCGCCGGCAGGATCCGTGCGGTGATCCAGCGGTCGGTGGCCGGAGCCGTGGATCCCGCCGGCAGGAAGGCCTCACCGAGCACGAGCGCGGATGCGTCGGCGTCGTCGTCGGCGTCGCCCGGGTTGGCCGAGTACGGCGGCGAGGTGGCCGCGATGGAGCCGGCCTGGCGCGCGCTGCGGCGGTAGCGATCGCACTGGTTCTCCGCCGCCACCAGGCGTTCGGCCAATCGCGTGCACGGGGCGGGCGCCACCGGCTCGACCGCCCCCGGCAGGATCGCCAGGCTGCGCAGGCGCACCACGGGGAGCGGCACGTCCTCCCCGGCCGGAGGCCAGCCGGCGACGTAGAGGCGACCAGCCTCTTCGGTGGCACAGACCTGGGTCTGCGGGGTGGGGGCGACGGTGCACGGGGGCAACGCGTCGACGGGCCCGAACATCCGCTCGAACGCGTCCGAAAAGAGTGCCACGTCGGTAACCGACGTGGCGACGACGAGGGTGGCCGAACGTCCTCCCATGGAGGCATCCGCACGAACACATGCACCCCCGGCATCGGGACCCGGTGCGAGACCGCAGGTCCCCGGTTGGGTGGGATCGTCCGCATCGGGGGTGTAGGTCACCGTGCACGGCGGTGGGGCCAGGCACGCGTCGAGGACCATGCGCGACGCGGCGAGGGCGAGCCGGTCGTCCCCGGGCACCAGGTCGACGCCCTTGGGCAGTTCGCAGTCGCGCCCGTCGACGAGACACCGATCGTCGCGCTGGCGGCCGAGCAGGCGGCCCGGGTACTGTACGGGCAGGAAGGCGTAGCCCTTGCGGGCCAGATCGCGATCGCTACCCGGGAAGGCGTCGTAGAAGGTCACCGTGGGCACGACGGCCTCGGTCTCGAAACGCACGGCGAACGTCGCGAGGGCATGGGCGCCCAAGATCCCACCGGGGGTCGTGACGTTCGCCTCGGTGCCGTGTCGCCAGCTCCACGCTGCGGGCTCGGCGTCGGGGGCAGGCGTGCGGATGACGGGCAACTCCGTAAGGCGCAGGCGCGCGACCGACCGAGCCAGATCCTGGGCCGACGGCGTGGGCGCCCCGAGCCCGGCGGCGGGACGCAGTTCGAGGCATTCGGCCGACAACGAGAGTTCGTCGCCGGCGAGGCTGGGGTCGGGCAGGGCGGTCTCGGGGGCGAGACTGTCGAGGAGGATCGGGCGACACACCCGCTCGGGATCGTCCATCGGGCAGCCGCCTCGGGCGATCTCGGAGCCGGGACATCCCTCGTCCACGAACGCGAGCCGGGGCGCGTCCACGCCGTCCCCGCTCCACAGGGGCAGGGGGCGGTCGAGCAGGCCCTCGGGGACGACCAGGGGCGGGACGCAGGCGGCCACGAGCACGGGCACGAGGGCCGGGGCGAGGCGCATTGCCACGGGGGCCGACCGTAGCACGCCGGCCGGCCGGCTCCGACATCTTCCGCTAGCATCCGGCCATGGCCTACCGTGCCGAATTTCGTTGCGTGCGCGGCTGCGACGTCGCCTATCCCCTCGATGCCGTGGTGTACCGCTGCGAGGCGTGCGGCGGCCTGCTCGAGGTCGTCCACGACGAGGCGGCCTGGCAGCGACGATCCCCCGCCAGTTGGATGAAGCTCTTCGACGATCGCTACCTGCGCAACGCCTGGCCCTATGGCAGCGGCGTGTGGGGCAAGAAGGAGTGGGTGCAGCCCCACGTGGCCGACGAGAACGTGGTCTCCCTCTTCGAAGGGGGCACGAACATGTTCTGGGCCGAACGTTACGGCGCATCCTTGGGACTTTCGGACCTGTGGATCAAACAATGCGGAATCAGTCACACCGGGTCCTTCAAGGACCTGGGGATGACCGTGCTCGTCTCCACGGTCAAGCAGATGATCGCGGACGGAAAGCCCATCCGCGCCGTGGTCTGCGCCTCGACCGGGGATACGTCGGCGGCGCTCGCGGCCTATGGTGCCGCCGCGGGGATCGACGTGGTGGTCCTGCTACCCGAGGCCAAGGTGACGGCGGCCCAACTCGTCCAACCCCTGGCCAACGGCGCCCTCGTCTGCAGTCTTGCGACCGACTTCGACGGTTGCATGCGGGTGGTCCAGCGGCTTTCCGAAGACCCCGACCTCTACCTCGCCAACTCCATGAACAGCCTGCGGGTCGAGGGACAGAAGACCCTGTCCATCGAGATCGTGCAGCAGTTCGACTGGGAGGTTCCCGACTGGGTGCTGGTCCCCGGCGGGAACCTCGGCAACGTCAGCGCCATCGCCAAGGGCTTCACCGAGATGCTGCGGGCCGGGCTCATCGACCGGATGCCGCGGATCGCCTGCTGTCAGGCCGCTCGGGCAAACCCCCTCTACCGCGCCTATGCCAAGGCGCGGGCCGAGGGGCGGGATCTCCGGGAGGAGGACTTCGAGCCCGTGGAGGCCGGGCCGACCTTGGCTTCGGCCATTCGCATCGGCGCTCCGGTCTCGCTGCCCAAGGCCGTCCGAGCCCTGGTGGCCGCCCGGGGTGTGGTGGAGCAGGCGACCGAGGCCGAGTTGGCCGACGCCGCGGCGCGGGCCGACCGGACGGGCCTGTTCAATTGTCCCCATACCGGCGTCGCCCTCGCCTGCCTCGAAAAGCTCGTCGCCCGCGGCGAGATCCGGCCGGACGACCGGGTGGTCGTGGTCTCGACCGCCCATGGCCTCAAGTTCACGGAGTTCAAGACGCGCTACCACGAAGGCACCCTCGACGTGCCGGCCCGGCATCGCAACGTGCCCGTGGAGGTGCCCGGCGAGGTCGAGGCTGCCCGGGACGCCATCTTGCGGGCCCTCGACCACCGCGATGCCCGCGCCGAGCAGCATGGGGGCGGTCGGCGGGTGCGGTGATGTCGTGAAATGTAATCATTTTCATCGGGTACCGTTGCCCGTCGGCGCCCGTGGGCGTAGGCTGGGCGGCATGGACATGCGGAAGATCGGCCGTACCCTGGGACTTTCGTGCGTCGCCGCCTTCGCCTTCGGTTGCGGCGATGGATCGTCTTCGGGGCGAACCGCGGGCGGGGACACGACCGGCGTCACGTCCATCACGTCGGCGGGGACCGAGACCTCCGGGGCGGGGAGCACCGGCACCGGGGGGAGCACGGCGACGAGCCAGGGCTCCGACTCGGCCGGCAGCGGCACGGCGGGCGAGAGCACGGGCACCGGGCAGACCTCGGCCATGCCGCCGAAGTTCGACGTCGGCGGCGCAGGATCGGGGACGGAAGGAACGGTGTGCGACGAGGTGATGTTCCAGGCCATGGCCCAGCGTCCCGACATCGTGCTGGTCCTCGACAAGTCGGGCAGCATGGACTTCAACACCTGGCAGTTCATGGGCCAGACCATGAACCGCTGGGACAGCCTCTACCTGACGGTCCAGAGCGTCGTCACCCAGTTCGACGACAAGGCCGACTTCGGTGCCGAACTCTTCCCCCGGCGCAACGCCTCGGTGGGCGAGTGCAACGCCGACAACCCGATCACCGTCCCGGTGGCGCCCATGAGTGGCCAGCTCATTCTCTCGTCGATCCCGCAACTCGGCGAGTCGGTGGCGGGCAACACGCCCATGGGCGAGGGCATCGCGGTGGCCAAGGCCCACCTCGAATCCATCGTGCAGCCCAACAAGCCGCAGGCGGTCATCCTGGTGGCCGACGGCGGGGTCAGCACGAGCTGCGGCAGCCCGAACTCGTCCGCGGAGATCGTGAACATGGTGTCCCAGATGGCGGCCGCCGGGGTGCCGACCTACGCCGTCGGGATCGACGCGGACACCCAGTCGCTGCAGGACCAGCTCAATGCCATCGCCGCGGCCGGCGGTACCGGGCAGTTCTACAACGCCCAGGACGGCAACGCCCTGCTCATGATGATGGAGGGCATCGTCGAAGGCGTCTTGAGCTGCACGCTCGAACTCGAGATGGAGCCCGAATATCCCGGGTTCACCAAGGTCAACGTCGGCGGCATGGAGTGGCCGCAGGTCAACGACTGCAACACCGAACACGGGTGGATCTGGAGCGTGCCCTATACCGAGATCACCCTGTGCGGCGACGCGTGCCAGGCCTTGAAGGACACCGGCACCGCCGACCTCGAGTTCCTCTGCCCGCAGGGGTGAGCCCGCCGCCGGGGCACCGGGGACCGCAGACTCGGGGCGAGACGGGAACGCGGCGAGGGCCCGCCGGGGGCCGTCGCCGCGTCCGCGTGCATCGGGAGGGCCTGGGGCCGACCGGGCCCGTCAGCCGCGGGCGTCCATGGGCACGTAGTCGCGCTCCCCGGCACCCACGTAGACCTGGCGCGGCCGGGCGATCTTCTGCTCGGGGTCGGTGAGCATCTCTTGCCATTGGGCGAGCCAACCGGTCGTCCGCGGGATTGCGAACAGCACCGGGAACATCTCGGTGGGAAAGCCCATGGCCTGGTAGATGAGCCCCGAATAGAAGTCCACGTTGGGGTAGAGGCGCCGCTTGACGAAGTACTCGTCCTCGAGGGCGATCTTCTCGAGCTCCACGGCGATGTCGAGGAGCGGGTTCTTGCCCGTCACCTCGAACACCTCGTGGGCGAGGTTCTTGATGACCCGCGCCCGGGGGTCGTAGTTCTTGTAGACCCGGTGCCCGAAGCCCATCAGGCGCCCCTTGCCGTTCTTGACCCCCTCGATGAACTCGGGGATCCGGTCCACGCTGCCGATGGCCTGCAGCATCCGAAGCACCGCCTCGTTGGCGCCGCCGTGGAGGGGGCCGTAGAGGGCCGCGGACGCGGCCGCCAGGGACACGTAGGGGTCGGCCTCGGACGAACCCACCGAGCGCATGGCGTTGGCCGAGCAGTTCTGCTCGTGGTCGGCGTGGAGGATGAACAGCACGTCGAGGGCGCGCTCGAGCACCGGATGGGGTTCGTACTTGGGCTCGGCCAGCTTGAAGAGCATGGCCATGAAGTTGCCCACGTAGGACAACTCGTTGTCCGGGTAGACGTAGGGCTGGCCCAGGGAGTGGCGGTAGGCCCAGGCCGCAAGGGTCGGCATCTTCGCGATGGCCTTGATGATGTGACGCTTGCGGACCTCGGGATCGCGGACCTTCTTCGACTCGGGGTAGAAGGTGGACAGGGCCCCGAGCATGGAGACGAGCTTGCCCATGGGGTGGGCGTCGTACCGAAAGCCGCGCATCGCCTCCTTGAGGAACTCGTGCACGTACGTATGGTGGGTGATCTCGTCCACCCACCCGTCGTATTGGGCCTTGTTGGGCAACTCCCCGTGCAGCAAGAGGTACGAGACCTCGAGGAACGTGGACTTTTCGGCCAACTGCTCGATGGGGTAGCCACGGTAGCGCAAGATCCCGCGCTCGCCGTCGATGAGGGTGATGGCCGACCGGCAGCAGGCGGTGTTCTTGAAGGCCGGATCGTAGCTCATCAGGCCGAAGTCGTCGTCGGAAACCTTGATCTGCCGCAGGTCCATCGCCCGGATCGTGCCGTCCTGGATGGGGATCTCGTACGTCTTGCCGGTGCGGTTGTCGGTAATCGTCAGGGTGTCGGGCATGGCTCGTTTCTCGTTGGCGTGCAGGTTACGAGGGATCGAAAGCGAGGGCGAAGGGGGCCGGCCCCCTCGGGCGTCAATCGCCCGAAGGCTGCGGCGTGAAGGTCTCCCAGGTGGAGACGCTCGCGCCTTCGCTCGCTCGGCCGCCCACCACCAGGGTGGTGCCGGTGGCGAGTGTAACCGAGGTGCCGCCCCCTTGGCGAGACAGGCCGTCCTGCACCGTTTGCGGTTCGAGCGTCCCTCGGTCGAAGCGCACGAGGCGTCCCTCCCCGTGCACGTACGTGGCCTCCGCGTCGAGCAACGCCAGGGGCGCCTCCATGGGAGCCGGCAACAGGTCGGGATGTTCGGTGACCTCGGGCGGCCCGTCGGCGCCGACCCGGATCGACAATCCATCTGCGGTGGGGGCGCCGTTTCGAATCCCCCCGAGACAGAGGATCGTGACGGGCCAGTCGGGTTCGACGGCGATCGGATCCGAGGGCGCGCAGGCGAGGCCCGTCCAGGGGCCGGTCGGACCGGCCGCGGCGGCGCCTTGGACCCACACCACGGGCGCGTCGGCGTCGGTGCCCACGAGCACGGCACGGTCGTCTCCGGCGGCCGGACCGCGGGCCCAGGTCGCGACGGCTCCGCGCCGCGGGTCGGGGAGGACGAGGTCGGCCACCGTTGCGATGGCGAAGGCATCGCCCGGTACGAGGGGCACGGCGACCACGTCGACGCGACTCCCTCCGCCGAACACGAAGGCCGTGGCGCCGTCGTCGGTGGGGAGGACCGCGGCCCCGTCCCGCTCGGCCAGCAGGTCGAGGCCGCCCGGCTCGACGGTGGCCCAGGCGTCGGCGGCGGGGTCGTAGCGGTGGTAGGCGGGCGTCGCGTCGAAGCGCAGGGCGATGGCTCCGCCGAGGGCGTCGGGCACCAGGCGGAGGTCCGCCACCTCCTCGGGGGCGAACGGTGCACGGGCGGCCGGATATACGTCGTACGTGACGTGGTCGACGGCCCAACTCGCCCCGCCTTCGTCCACGACGAGGGCGCCGAATCCCTGAAGTCGGCTTGCTCGCGCCGCCGGATCGGCCACCTTCGGGGTCGCGGCCATGGCGGCGAGGGCTCCCGGCGGACCCACGAGCACGCCCAAGGCCGGGGTGTCCGCCAGGACCACGCGAACCGAGCGCCCCCACGCGAGCAGGTCGGTCCCTTCGGCCAGGTAGACGGCCACGTCCTGCGACGTGTCGCCCGGTTCGAGGGCCAGGTCGAGGGCGAAGTCGAGACCCGGCACGGATTCGGTCACCGTAGGGCCGTCCGGCGAGACCACCACGGACACGTTGTCGGTGCGGGCCAAGGTCGCCGTGTCGGCCGGAAGGACGAGCTGGACGTCCACCTCGACGCTGGCGGGCTCGCAGGCGCTCGCGAACAGGGAGAGGGCCGCGAGCAGCCCCACGGCGACGCCGTGCTCGCGCAGGGCGTGGCGTGCCGCCCGTTCGTCGATCCCGTCCACGTACGCCCGCTTGCGTCGCCCCGTGGCGCCGCGTCGGATCTCCACGGCGCGCCGCGCCACACCGAACGTGGCCGCGAGCAGGCGCACGAGGGCATCGTTGGCGGCTCCGTCCACGGGCGGCGCGGTGATCTGGACCTTGAGCCGGTCTGCGTGGACCCCGACGATACGGTCGCGGCTGCTGCGCGGCACGACCAGCACGTCGATCTCGACCCCTTCCCCCGCGGGGCGCAACCAGCTCACGGGGCGTCCTCCCGGTCGCGGGGATCGTACAGATGCCGTGCCCGGGCCTCTACCGGCCCGAAGCCCACGACGCGCCCGTCCCGAACCCACAGGGCCTCGCGGTGGAGGTTCACCGTGGTGCACACGTGGTCCGGGACGAGCAGGAGGACGTCGCCGCAGCGGACGTCCGTCGGGCCGTCGACGGCCAGGGGCAGGTGCTCCTCGCTTCGGGGCAAAGGACGCAGCTCCGGGTGCCCGACCACCTCGAGGCCCGGCGCGGGGCAGTCCGGGGCGATGGCCTTCGAGCCCGCGTCGCAGGTGCGTCGGTCCGCCCGTGGCGCGGAGATCACCCGGGTGGCCACGTAGGCGGCTTGCCGCAGCCCGAGGTGGCCCATGGCCTCCCTCGAACGCCGGTCGCCGAACACGATGGTGCCGGGGGAGACGCGGGCGTGGAACGGGCCTTCGGCCAGGTCCGCCGATGCCAGGGCGTGGGCGAACGCGTGGGTACCGGAGGTCACGACGTGTTCGACCCCCAACCTTCGCGCCACGTCGGCCACCCGGCGGTGGATCGCCGCGGCCTCGTCGCGATCCGACCAGCGCAGGTGCCCCTCGTAGGCGGAAAGCCCCACCAGGACGAACGGAGGTCGACGTAGTCGGTCTGCTGCCGCGTACCACGCCTCCGGTGGTCGCCCCGTGCGGTGCATGCCCACGTCCAGGTCGGCGTAGACGGGGATCGTGGTCGCGCCGAGGCCACGGGCCCGCTCCGCGAGGTGCTCGAGGTGCTCCGGTCCGTCGGCGAGCAGGGCGATGCGTACCCCCGTCGCCTCCGCCTCGGCCACCCGGCGCACGGCGCCGTCGGCGTTGGCCCCCCATGGCGGATGGGCCAGCAGGATCTCGACGTCCGTGTCCGCGGCTCGGGCCGCTGCGGCCACCAGGTCGACCTCCTCCAAGGTGGCGGCCTTGAATGCGCGCACGCCGGCACCGAGCAGGGCATCCACCACGATCCGTTGCTTCGCCGTCTTGACGTGGGGCATCCACCGAGCAGCGCCGATCCGTGCGACGGCGGTCGCGACGTTGTGATCGAGGGCGTCGAGGTCGAGCACCAGCGCCGGGGTGCGGACGTCGGCGGCGGCGGCGATGGTCGCCGCGAGCACGTCGCTGGTCGGATCCCCGGGCACGTCGCCGGTTCTACACGGGGGCGGGCGTGCGCGTGCGGCGCGCCACCGCCGAGGGGCCGCGGCGGGTATGCTCGGGGCCAACGTGGACGAGGAATTTCGCCGCAGCTTCCTGTGGGGGGTCGTCGTGACGGCGGTGATCCTTGCCGTGGGCACGGTCGTGTTCTTCCTCGGGCAGGGGGAGGGGCTGCTCGAGGAGCACGTGCGGATCACCACGGACTTTCGCTCGATCACGGGGTTGCGCCGGGGCAGTCCGGTACAGCTCTCCGGTGTGGAGATCGGCGAGGTGGACGCCATCAGCTTCGAGGCCACGAGCTATCCGTGCGATCCGCTCCACGAGGATCTCGGCCGGCCCGAGGAGGGGCGCCGGGACGACTGCGACGCCCTCTTGTTCTGTGCCCCCGAAGGCTACTGTGCGGAACTCGAACCCTACGAACCTTCGGGCGAGCATCGGCCGTGCCGCTCGACCGGGGACTGCCCCGCGTCCGAGGTGTGTGTGGACCGGGAGTTTCGCACGCGCTACCCGAGCGTGTTCTGGGGCGGAGATCCCGGATACTGCGGGCACTACGAGACGGTCTTGAACCGTGTGCGGGTCACCCTGTCCATCGAGGCCGACAAGCTGCCCCTCATCGGGAAGGACGCGGTGGCCAAGGTGGCCTCCAACAGCGTCCTCGGCGACCAGTTGGTGGAGCTGTCGCGAGGGGACGGTCCGCCGGTCGAGCCGGGCGGACACATCCGCTCCGCACCTTCGCTCATGGAGGATCTCGAGACCTTCCGGGCCCGTGTCGAGGTGGCCCTCGAGCGATTCGACGAGGGGATCTCGCGGGCGACCGACGTGTTCACCCGGATGAACGACCCCCGGACCACCGCGCGGGTCAAGGACGCCATCTTCGCCCTCGGCGAGAACGTCGAGGATGTGGCCAGCGGGCGGGGCAAGATCGGCTATTGGTTCGGAGACGAGGCGCACGCGGACGCTCGCGCAGCCCTCGACGGCGTGCTCGGGGTGTCGGAGCGGGTGCGCGGGATCTCCGCGGAAGGCCGAAGGCGCTTGACCGAGGCCGATGCCGAGATCGAACCGGCCATCGACCATGCACGGCAGCAGATGGCGGACCTTCGGGTCCGGGTCGAATCGTGGCGTACCGACGAGGACAAAGCGGCCCTGCTCGTCGATCCCAGTGGAGAGCGGCTCGCGACGCTGCGCCGGTCGATGGCGGACTTCGACGGTACGTTGCGGGACGGGCTCGAAGGCCGAGGGGTCCTCGGCGCACTCGTCGGCAGCGACGACGGCTGGGAGTGGGTGATCGAACTCATCGGCCTGGATGCGCGCATCCGCACGTTGCGAGCGGTCGTGCGGCGTGCCTACGCGGCCTACGAGGACCGCTGATCCGACGTCAGTCGGCGGCCACGAGTTCGCGGGTGACCCCGCAGGCGGCCGCCACGGCCTCGCGGTACGCAAGCCAATGGTCGAGGGCCTGCTCCATGGCGTCGACGACCTTGACGTAGGCCTCGGGGGCGACGTATTCGAGCACCATACGCCAGGCCGCGGCGCGGTGATCGTGCTCGACCATGCGGTGGGCCCGTGTCAGCTCCAGCTTGTCCACGGGCAGGCCGTAGTAGCGCACCAGCGGGTGCTCGATGAGCGGCGGCGTGGGGCGCGAGGGGCCCGTGCCCTCGACCTCGTGCCGATCGTAGCGCGTGCCCTCGACGAAGATCGTCGAGACCGCCGCCGCCACCTCCCAGCCCCGCTCGAGGGTCGCCTCGTCGAGGAAGGCCCGATAGCGAGCCGCCGCTGGAAGCAGGCGAACGTGCTCGAACGCCGCAAGATCCATGCCCAAGCCCTCGGGAAAGAGCAGGAAGAGTTCGGCGTGGGGGCGGCCGAGGGACAGCTTGCCCGTCTCCTCCTCGTAGAGGTTCTCCGCCAACTCGCGGCGTACGTCGGGATGGGGGCACTGGACGTAGGTACGACCGAGGAAGAGCGGGAAGTCACGCACGTACGTGGCGAACTCCTGCTCGAAGTGGATGTGGAGCCGATCGGCGGGCACGAGGCCGCGCTCGAAGGCGCGCCACGACCAATGGTCCTTGCGATCCATGACCGAAAGGAGCGCTTCGCGAAATGCCCGCTTGTCCATGGCCGACGGCAGCATACCACCGTTCGGGGGTCGACAAACGAGAATCCGGCCCCATAAAGGAGTCGTGCGCCTGCGCGTCGCAACGTACAACATCCACAAGTGCATCGGCGGGCTCGACCGGCGCTACCGGCCCGAGCGCGTCATCGAGGTCCTGCGTGCGTCCGGTGCGGACGTGTTCCTGCTGCAGGAGGTCGACGACCTCGTTCCGCGCTCGAACTGGGATCGGCAGGTGGACCTGCTCGGAGACGCGCTCGACATGCCGCACCGGGCCTACTTCCCCAACGTGCGCGTGCGCGGCGGCCACTACGGCAACGCGGTCCTTGCGAGGGTGCCCATCGTGTCCGCTCGCAACATCGATTTGACCTTGGGTTGGCGTAAACGACGGAGCGCGCTGCACGCGGTGCTCGACGGCGCGGGGGGGCCGTGGCACGTGTTCAACTTGCACCTGGGACTTTCGGAGCGCGAGCGACGCTGGCAGGTATCCCGCCTGCTCGAAGGGCCCCTTTCCGACGTCGACGGACCTACGGTGGTGGGCGGGGACCTGAACGACGTGTTCGGGAGCGTACGGCGGCGGATCGTGGGGCAGGGGGGGTTCGTCGCCCGACCGATCCCTCGAACGTTTCCGGCCTACGTTCCGGCCCGCGCCCTCGACGGGATCTACGTGCGTGGGGCGCAGCTCGATCGCGTCGAGGTCGTTCGGGGGCCCGCAGTGCGGCAGGCCTCCGACCACCTGCCCCTGGTCGCCGAGATCCGACGCCCCGGCGATGCACTGCGGGTCCACGCCCCGGACGTCGCCACCCTCGGCACGGCTTCGGACGGGGACGGCAGTGCCGATCGGCGGGCAGCGAACCGCCACCATCGGGGCGCCGCCGGTGGCGTCACAATTTGACGCCCTTGCTCTTGCAGAAGCGCTTGAGTTTGCCGCGCCGCAGCAGACGTACCTTCTTGAGGGCCGCGGCCGCCTTGCTCCCGTTCTTCATGCTGCAGGCGGCCTTGACCATGAGTTCGGCCGCCGCGTCGGACTTCTTCTTGCGGTGGCTGGCCGACGCCTGCGCGTAGGCCGTGGCGTATCGCCCGGAGGCATACGAGGCCTTGGCCTTCGCCAAGAGTTCGCCGGCGGTGGCCGGCTTGCTCGGCGCGGCGGCGGGCTTGCCCGCACGCTTCGTCGAGGAGCCGGTCGGGCGGGGCGAGGGCGTGCCGGATGCCGTCTTCTTCGTCGGCGAGGACGTGCGCGAGGTCCGGCGCCTGCGCTTGCGTCGCGCGGTGGCGGTCCCTTGCTTCGCCGCGTCCTTCGCGTCGCCGGCTGCCGGCGCGTCGTCCGGCGGGGCGGCCTCGTCGAGGCGAGGCGGTGGTGCTTCGCCGTCCGGCGGCGCACCGCCGGCCTCGGCATCGTCGGTTGCCGCGGCGTCGTCCGCCGGAGGTGACGGCGTCGGCGGTGGCGGGACGGCTTCCGTCGGCGCTTGCGCGCGTCCGGTGTCGGGTTCCGTCGTAGGGCCGGCGGCGACGACGGGGGCGATGTCGTCCGCCGGGGCAGCGGTCGGTCGATCGATCAAGCTCCAGACCACGAGGGCCAGGCCGGCGACTCCGACGACGGTCAGCGGACCGTAGTCCGCGACGAGGGCGAGGGCGCGGCCCGGTCGTTCCGGGACCGGGGCGTAGGCCATGGTCGGTGCGTCGTCGAGCGGTGCGCGGTCCGTCGCGCCGACGGGTTCGTCGCCTGCGGTCGTCCGTCGCGCATCCGCGGCCGCCCGCCGCGCCTGCTCGGCGGCCGCGATGAGATCGCCGGCCGCGGATGCGATCAGCGCTTGGGTGTCGTCCCGGGGCGTGGCGGCCACCGCCGGCGACGGAGCGGGCGGCGGGGCCGTCGGCCGTCGCCGGCCGGCGTCGCTCCTCGGTCGTGCGGCCCGAAAGTCCTTCGACGCCCGTGCCTTCGCCCCCGGTGCGGGCAACTGGGGCTCCGCCCGAGCACGCGCCGCCTCTTCGGCGGCGCCGAGCGCCGGAACCCGCACCGTCGGGAGTTCCTCCACCGGGTCGGTCGGGGAGGCCGCGGGCGGCGCGCCTTCGCTCCCCGAGTCCCGTGCGTTCCGGACCGAAGTGGGGGCGGGGGGCGCTTTGCGGGAGGTGCCGGTGGGCGGTCTCTCC
>RFGU01000070.1 GCA_003696955.1 Deltaproteobacteria bacterium
CGATCGATGGTAAACGGCGAGACCCAGTTGACCTGATTGCGGATCTGAAGGCCCGGATAGAAGGTCAGCCGCCCCTTGCGGTGCTTCGCGACCTCGGCGTCGGGCTCGCCCTCGAGGCTGCCGAGCAGGCGTGGGACGCGGCGCCTTCGGGCGAGTTCGTCCACGGTCGGCCCCTTCGCGGAGGGGGGCGGCGCGGCGGTCGCGGGGGCGGGTTGCGGTGCGGGCGGTGCGGCGCCGTCCGACGCTGTCCCGTCGCGTTCGTCCGTCTCGGTCGCGCCGACGGTGATCGGAGCCTCGGCAGGGCCGACGATGGCACCCGGTCCCACGTAGTCGCGATCGGGCGAGGGGGGCGCCGACGGGGCGGGCCCAGCGAGTAGCACGCACGTAAGAAGCGATGTCGAGCAGAGCATCCTGCCGAACCCTAACAAAACGCCGCCGGATCGCGTTGGGACGGGACGCTGGCCCGGCCGCATCCCCCCGTGAGTTGGAACACGGTGCGCCGCACGTCGGGAAACGGCCAATCGGCCGACCGGCACCGATGCGTGCGCTTTCGAACCGAGCCGGCCGCGTCTGACCTATACTCGATGCCATGTCCTCGATGCTGTACGTCCGTTGCGTATCGTTCACGGCCGTCTTCGTGCTCGTCTCAGCGTGTTCGGGCAGAGGCGGTGCCGACGCTTCGACGTCGGCGACGGGCACACAGGGAGGTTCGACCGGGGGCGGGACGGATGCAACGGGCGCCACGGGGACGACGGGGACGTCGGGAACGTCCGGGCCTACGGGCGGCGCCTCGTCGGGCGGCGACACCGGCGGCGGGACGCCGCCCACCTCCTGCGAACGACCGTTCCCCGAGATCGACACGTCGGTGCCGGATCGCGTCGTCGGGGACGGCACGGCCGAAAGCTGCACGGCTGCGGCCCTGCAGCAGGCCATCGACCAGGGGGGCGTCATCGCCTTCGACTGCGGACCCGACCCGGTCACGATTCCCGTCACGGACACGCTCGTCCTTCCCATCGACCGGAACGTCACCCTCGACGGCGGTGGGAAGATCACCCTCGACGGCGGTGATGCGGTCCGGATCCTCTCCTTCGAGAGCCCAAACTTCCGTGCGACGACGACGCGCGTCGCCCTCTTGCACATGACGCTACGGCGCGGGCGGGCACCGGCCACCGACTTCACGCCGGACCCGGGGAACGGATGCGCCTGGGGATTCAAGGACGGTGCCGGCGGGGCGGTGTTCGTCCGCGACGGCGTGCTCTACGTGGAGGACGTGACCTTCGAGGACAACCATGCAGCCTCGCCCGGCCCCGACGTGGGCGGCGGCGCCATCTACGTGCTCGGATCCCTCGATGTGCGGGTGTACGCCAGCCGCTTCGTGGGCAACAGCGGTTCGAACGGCGGCGCCATCGGCTCCCTGCAGAGCACCCTCGTCGTGGTCGACTCCGTGTTCGAGAGCAACGCGGCCACCGGGACCGGCGCCAACTACGTCGAGCCGGGATGCCCCGACTTCAACCATCCCGAACAGGGCGGAGCGGGAGGCAACGGCGGGGCCGTCGCCGTGGACGGGGTCGAGCCCACGCCCCTCGTCTTCTGCGGCACGCACTTCGTGGACAACACGGCGGGGGCGTTCGGCGGCGCCGTGTTCCGCACGCCCAACGGAGATCGGCAGGACACCGAGTTCCATGCCTGCCGCATCCAGGGCAATCGGGCCGAGTCGGGCGGTGGCGGCCTCTACATCTCCAACTCGAACTTCGTGCTCGACCGATGCCTGGTGGCGGAGAACGCGACGCCCGGCCTCGGCGGCGGCGTACGGGCCGAGCTTGCGAGCGTGCTCGACTTCACCAACACCACGTTCTTCGGCAACGCCTCGGAGATGGGGCTCGCCGGCGCGCTCTCCTACGACGATGCGGGAGGCGGCTCCATCGTCAACTGCACCTTCGCCCGCAACCGCGCCGAAGGCGGGCCGGGCCTCTTCACGGCCGCCATTCGCGGCACGACCGCCGAGATCCGCAACACGATCTTCTACGAGAACACCACGGCCGACCCGTACAACCCGATGCAGTGCTGGTTCGACCCGCATCCGGGATCGAACGACGTGCAGTGGCCGCGCCTGCGCAAGGACAGCGACATCGAGGACACGCCCTGCGTCGAGGGCATCGTCTGGCTCGATGCCATGGTGCGGCCGCTCGAGGATCTCGGCGGCCCCACGCAGGCGGCCGTCCCGGCCGATCTTCCGGAACTGCGCACGGGGGTCGACTGTCCGCCGATGGACCAGCTCGGAAGGCCCCGCCCGCCGGACGGGTGCACCCTCGGAGCCGTGGAACTGCCATAGGCGGTCGAGGCGCGCGACGGCCGAGGCTGACAGCCCGGCGATTCGGTGGGATAACGCCGGGGCATGCCCTCCGACGCGATCTTCCTCGGCTGCCTCGTGCCTGCGCATGCTCCGTGGGAGCGGAGGTGGATCCGCATGTCGACCCCGGGCCGTGCGCCGGACCCTTCGACGCCGGTCGAGGAGATCGCAGATCCCTTCGCGGCCGTGCGGGCGGCGGCGGCGCGGGGTGAGTCCACGGACCTCGGTGACGTCGTACGCCAGGCCCCGGTCCTTCCGCATGGTCTTTCCGGCGCCGTGGGCTCCATCGACGCCACCATCGCGCCGCCCGTCGTCCCCACGAAGATCGTCGGGGTGGGCCGCAATTACCGTGATCACGCGGCGGAACTGGGCAACGATGTGCCGCAGGTGCCCCTACTGTTCTTCAAGCCGCTGTCGTGTCTGATCGGCTCGGGCGCACCGATCGTGCTGCCGCCGGGGGAACACCGCATCGACTTCGAAGGCGAGCTGGTGGTGGTCGTCGGCCGGCGGTTGCGCGACGCCCCCGTCGACGAGGCAGCCCGGGCGGTCTCCGCCGTGTGCCTGGGCAACGACGTTTCGTGCCGCGATCTGCAGCGCTCCGACGGGCAGTGGACCCGGGCCAAGGGGTTCGACACGTTCGGACCGGTGGGGCCGTTCCTGCGCCTGGTGGACGGCTTCGACGCCGTGCCGACCTCGGCGAGGATCCGCACCTACGTGGGAGATGCGCTGCGCCAGGACGGCGCCCTCGCCGACATGGTGTTCTCGGTCGGTGAGGTGCTCGCCCACCTCTCCGCGTGCATGACCCTCGAACCCGGGGACGTCGTGTTCACCGGGACGCCGGCGGGGGTGGGACCCTTGGCCCCGGGAGAGACGGTGCGCATCGAATGCGAGGGGTTCGATCTCGGGCGTCTCGTCAACCCGGTGGTCGCCGCATGAGCCGGGCGCGGCGCTGCGATGTCGTACGTCGGGCGCGTGACCGGCGCGTCGCGTTGACACGTGCCATGTCGGCGGCGACCATGGCACCGCAACGCGCCCACGAAAGAAGAGCGACATGAAGTGGATCATCGGCGTCGACCTCCGTCCCAAGAGCCAAGGGGCCCTTACCTTCGCACGCTTCCTGCACGACGCATCGCCGACGGACGAGTTCGTCGCCGTCCACGTCGTGCCCCACGACCACTTGATGGCGGCGTTGCGCTATCACCACCTCGACGAGGTCATGAAGGCCGCGCAGGAGGCCGCGCAGAAGGTGGTCGACGAGACGGGCTGCACGGACGTGTGCGGGCAGGTCGTCGTCGAGAAGGGCGGCGCGTCGGTCCACGGGACGTTGCTCGAGATCGCCGAGCGTGAAGGCGCCGATGGCATCCTCGTCGGCCGGCAGGCCACCCGAGAGGGGCACGACATCGTGCGGCTCGGCTCGGTGGCGCGAAGGCTCCTGCGTGACACGGATCGACCCGTGGCCGTCGTGCCGCCGGACTTGCAACTTGCCGACGTCGGTACCGGGCCGGTGCTCTTCCTCTCGCGCCTTGCGGACGATTCGGTCCCCGCCGGTACCATGGCCAAGACCCTGGCCGATCACCTCGGTCGCAAGCTCGTGCTCGCCCACGCCATCCCCGTGCCGCAGGACTGGGGGAGCCACTACCTGCCGGGGGCCGTGCTCGACAAGCTGCGCGAGGAGCACCGCGCCGAAGCCGAGGAGCGCATGAGGGCATGGGCGGCCGACCACGGACTCGAAGGGGTGGCGTTCGAGCTGCTCGAAGGCAGCATCCTCGATGTCGTGCCCGGCGCGGCCGAACGCCTCGACGCGTGCCTGGTCGTCGTGGGGTCCCGGCGCCTTTCGATGGGGGAGCGTTGGCTCTTGACCTCCGCAAGCTCTCACCTGGCCGGTCAACTCGATCGACCCGTGCTCGTGGTGCCGACGACCGAATAGCCGAAGGCGCCGGCCACGTCCCTCGAGACCGGGGCGGTCGACGGTACGAGACGCGAAGGCCCCATGGCGGACGTGTGCCCCGCCCCCGCTCACACCGGGCCGAGGAGTTCCTCGAGCGAGGCGCGATCGAGGTCGGGCAGCGGAAGTTCGGACAGGAGCGTGGTCGCCGAGCGCTGGCTCGGGGACGCGTCGTGGGGCAGCGTCGGGAGGCGGTCGGCGTCCGGGGGATAGCGGACGAATCCGGCGTCCATGGCAATGGCCAGGCGTCCCACGCAGGTGCAGGGATTGTCGGGATCGAGGTGCTGGCACCGCGGCGCGAGGAAGCTCTCGAGACGCTTGCGGGCGCGGGTGAGCCGGACCCGAAACGCTCGCTCGTTGATCCCGAGCAACTCGGCGGCGTCCTTCGGCTCGATGCCGGCGAGATCACCGAGCACCAGGGCGAGGCGCAGGGAGATGGGCAGGGCGCAAAGGGTCGCCACGAGGCACGTGCGCTTGAGTTCCCACAGCATCACGTTCAGCCGCTGCGGGTCGTCGTCGATGGGATCGCTGCCGAGTTCGATGGGCCGCGTGATGTCGCTGCGCAGCAGGGCGTCGAGCTCGTCGAAGCTCCGCTCGGCGCGGCCGGCCAAGCGATCCTCGAGACCGCGCACGAGGCTCGAAAGGAGCGCCTTGCGGACGTGGGCCGCGTCGGGGCCGGTGATGCGTTGCGCGATGGCCTCGTTGACCACGAAGCGCAGTTGGAAGACCGCGTCCTCGCGGGAACCCGTGGCAAGGTACGCAATGCGGAACAGGTGGGGAAGGTGCTGCCGCAGGTGTGCGCGCGGACTGGACGACGACTCGGCCACGGACCGGCGGCAAGGATGGCACGAAGGGGCTCGGAGGCCAAGGCGGCACGCTGCGGGGCGATGCCACCAGGTGCAGGGGGGCCGCCCTCGCCATCCCCCGTCCACGGGGCTACTGCGGCGCAAGTCCATCCCAGAAGAGGGCGGCACAGCGTCGCTCCGGCGGCCGCTCCTCGAGACGATCGATCTCCTGCATGCCCGTGGGGCTCGTGACGTTGATCTCCGTCAGATAGCCGCCGATGACGTCGATACCCGCGAAGTACTGCCCGTGTTCGACCAGAAACGGCCCCACCCTGGCGCAGATCTCCAGGTCCCGCGACGTCAATTCGGTGCGGGCCGGCGTGCCGCCTGCATGGAAGTTGTCGCGGATCTCCCCGTCCTTGGGTACGCGCAACACGGCGCCGATGGGTCTTCCGTCCACGAGCAGGATGCGCTTGTCACCCTCGGCGGCCTCGGGGAGATAGGCCTGGGCCACGGTCCAGCGCGTCTCGTCCGCCGTGGCGATCTCGAGGATCGTGCCGAGGTTCGGGTCGTCCTCCCGCGCGAGGAGGATCTCCCGGCCGGCGAAGCCGAACACGGGCTTGACGATCATCCGCCCGCCGAGCTGGCGCAGCAGCGCCCGCAGATCCGCGATGCGCCGCAGGATGTACGTGGGCGGCACGAGGTCCGGGAACGAGAGGATCGAGAGCTTCTCGTTGAGGGTGCGCAAGCCGTTCGGATCGTTGACGACGCGGGTCGCTCGTTTGGCCTGATCGAGGATCCACGTGGCCGTCAGGTAGGCGTCGTCCACGGGTGGGTCCTTGCGCATCAGGACCGCGTGGCAGGTGTCGAGGCCGAAGAGTTCGGCCTCGGGGGCCCGTTCGAGGCGGTCGCCGGGGGCCTTCGGGGCGACGCGGTGGGCACGGGCGACCGCTCGCGTCCCGTCGAGGCGTAGGCCGTCGAGGGTGGCCACGTACGGTTCGAGGCCGCGGTGGAGGGCCTCGACGATCATGAGGTAGGTGCTGTCCGCCCGGGGGTCGAAGGTCTCGGGCGGGTCGCTGACGACGAGGACGCGGCGTCGGGCCGGCATGGCGGGAGCATACGGGGGCTTCGGGGTCGCTTCCTTGGTGGGCCCCGGAAGCGTCTGGCAGAATGTAGGTCCGTTGCCTACATCCTCCCACCGCAAACCTCCCAAGGCGCCCGACGGGGCCGGCGAGTTGCCCGAACCGGCCTTCCGGCGCGTCGATCACGTACAGCTCGTCCGGCGCGAAGTGCGCGAATACGTGCCGAGGACCTCCCTCGAGCTGCTCTTTCGCAGCGCGGACGTGGTCTTCGAGGGCGAGGCCGAGCCGGCCGGGGCGGGCGGGGACGGCGTGCGGATCGCCGGGACCCTCATGGTCACCATGGACCTTTCGGACGTGGCCGCCCTCGCCCGGGAACCCGCCGACGCGGCGACCGCGGCGCGGCTCGCCGAGCTCTTGCCGCGGACGGAGGGCTTCGTCGCGGGGCTCGCGGGCCTTGCGGCTCGGGAGATCGAACGCGCGTCGGGGACGCGGATCGACCCAAAGGCCCTCGATCTCGACCCCGTCGTGCGAGCCGAGCAGGCGCGGATCCTCATCGACGTCGACCTCTCCCACCCGAGCCCCGACCGGTCGTAGCATGCGCGCCGTGCCCCGTCCCGACACCGCGTCGTCGGTCCCCACGCTCTACACGACCGAGCAGGTCGCGCGGTTGTTCGACATCAAGCCCGATCGGTTGCGATATTGGGCCCATAGTGGATTCATCGTGCCGTCCGGGCGCAGCGGCGGGCGCCCGGCCTACACCTTTCGCGACCTCGTGGCGGTGAAGGTGGCCTGCGCCCTCTTGGCCCAGGGCATGGGCGTTCGGCGCGTGCGCGGTTGCCTCGACGCGCTGCGTGTCAAGCTGCCGGCCGCAGACCGCGATCTGGCCTCGGCGAGGATCCGGGTGGTGGAGGGCCACCTGGTGGTGGACGACGGCAAGGGCCCCTTCGATCCTCGCACCGGGCAGGGGGTGCTCGACTTTCGCGTCGACGGGCTGAGGGCCCAGACCGCCGAGGTCGTGGAGCTGCGCGCGGCGGACGCTGCCGAAGACGACGAATCGGCGTACGCCGCCTTCGAACGCGGCCTCCGTCTCGAGCAAACCGATCCCGAAGCCGCCCGTGCAGCCTACCGCCGTGCGGTCGAAATCGACCCGTATTTCGCGGCGGCGTGGACGAATCTCGGCTCCCTCGAAGCCGAGTTGGGGGATCTCGACGCCGCCCGGGACTGCTTCGAACGGGCCATCGAGGCCGACCCGGACCAGCCCGAGGCGCGCATGAACCTCGCGGAACTCGCCCTTCGCTCGGGCGATGCCGACGTGGCGATCTTCGGGTACCGGCAGGTGCTCGCCACCTCTCCGGAGCACTACGAGGCCCACTACGGGCTTGCGCGGGCCCTCTTGTCGGTCGGGGGGCGGGCGCAGGCGGCCGCCCATCTCGAGCGCTTCGTCCGGGCGGCGGAGCGGGCGGGCGTTGCGAACGAGCAGGTGGCGGCGGCCCGACGCGTCTTGCAGCGGCTTCGCGAAGGGCCCAAGCTCCGCCCGAGGCCGTGAGCGCGATCCGCAGCCGGATCTACGAACTCGTGCGATCGCGCCTCGGTCGCACCGGGGTGGGGCGCGCCTTGGGCATCGCGCACCTGCGGACCTTCGAGGATTTTCGCGCAGCGGTGCCCGTCTTCGACCCGGCCACCCATGCAGCGGAGATCGAGCACCACCTCGGCTTCGGCGTGGTGGATCCGGACGACCCGGAACTGGACGAGGTCCTCGGGCTCGCCCGCGAGCGCGTGGACCAGGCCGAGATCTGGCGCGCTTTCGCCGGCCGCCCCGAGCCTCGGGTGGGCCTGTGGCTCGGCCGAGCCAAGACACCCGGCGTCGAGCAGGCGCTCTTCGCCGACGTGCGCGCCCTCGCCGAACCCGTCCTGCGTCTCGAGCGGCTCGACGATCCCGAACGCGCCGTCGCGGACCTGGTGGCGGCCGAGGTCGAGGTCCTGTGGACGCCGAGTCTTTCGGCCGTGCGGCTGGTGGAGGGCGCCGTGCGGCGTCCGATCGAAGGGGTCGTGCCGAGCCTCAGGGCCATCATCGCCACGTACGATCTTCGGACCCCCGTGCGATCCCGATTGCCGGTGATGGCGGCCGGGCGGATCCGCGGACCCGACCCGGTGCGTCTTTCCGTCTCGTCGAGCCGGTCGGTGCGGGCGGCCACCACCCTGGCCATGCGAAGCGCGCTCCTCGAGCTTCTGCCCCTGCACGATCCCGAGGTGGACGGTCGGACGAAGGTCGCGGAGGAGACGATCCTGCCCGAACAGGCGCGCCCCTGGGAGCGATACGAGGTGGTGGTGACGGCGCCGGCCGGCGTGGTGCGCCTGCGCACCGGACACTTCGTCCGCGTCGTGGGGTTCGACATGCCCCCCACGGATCTCGCCGTGCCGCGACCGCGCATCGTGCCCCTTCCCCCGCCCCCCGAGGACGTGCGCCTCGAAGGCTGCACCTTGGCGGGCTCGTGGTTGGCGGCGGCCGTGCGTCAGGCGTTCCGGCCGGAGGACCCGGCCCTGGTGGCCGCCGAGGTGCGGCCCGATCCCGCCGCCGACGCCCTCGAACCGGAGGCGAGCGCGGCGTCCTTGCGCCTGCCGCCCTTCTTCGCCGAGACGGAACTCGGCGGGACGATCCGATCGGCCCCGAGCCCCCGGACGGCCCGGCCGCGAAACCTCTGGGTGCGCGTCGAGGTCCAGGGGCACGCACCGTCCGAGCTCGGCGCACGTCTTTCGGCGCGCATCGACGACGACCTGCGCCGCCGCATGCCTGCCTACGCCTACCTGCGGGACCGCGGCAGCCTCGCGGCGCCGCGGGTGGAACTTCTGCCGCAGGGAGCCTACGCCGACGAGCAGCAGCGTGTCGTTCGACGCCTTTGGGGCCCCGCCGGCGAGCCGGGCATCAGGATCGTCGGCAGATAGGTGCCGCGCCGTCGCGGCCTATCCCGGCGGCGGATAGCAGCACCCCGTCTGGCAGTAGAAATTCTCGGGGCAGTCGGCCTGGTCGAGACACGGGGTCAGGTCGTTCGGGCACTCGGGGTTCGTGCAACCGGGGGGCAGGTCCTCCGGCTCCTGTCCGAAGCACAGCTCGCATTGCTCGGGCTGGCAGGGGTTGCCGCACAGGTCGGCCTGGTAGGTGCACGGCTCACAGGCGTCGAGGTTGTCGAGGGAGCAGTCCGGGTCGCCGTTCAGGAAGATGTCCACGTCGCCGTTGGGCGTGCTCACCCGGCAACAACCCCAGCAGTCGCAGCCGTTCGGGACGTACTGCTCGCAAAACTCCTTGCACTGGGGCGACGGGTCGGCCTGCATGTTGTTGCACTGCGGACCCGGCGTGTAGGGGCACCCGATGTTGGCGCCCGGATTCTCCGGGTCGCACTTGAGATCCCATTCGCACTTGTCGTCGCCCGAGCCCGAGTTGCCGTCGAAGAAGCAGTCCTGCTTGCAGTCCATGTTGTCGCCGGGGATCCCGGTCTGGAAGGAGCCCTCGTCGTCGTCGCACGGACCGGTGCACTCGGGGTCGTCGGCGTCCACCTTGCCGTCCCCGTCGTCGTCGATGCCGTTGCCGCACTGCCAGACCTTGCCGTTGCAGTCGATGATGCCGCCGCCGCCGGTGGCCGTGCCGCCACCGCTCGATCCCACCGTGCCGGTGCCCGTACCGGTCGTCGAACCTCCGCTCGCCGTGCCGGTGTCGGAACCGCCCATCGTGGTCGAGGAGGTCCCGGTCCCGGTGGCCGTGGCGCTTCCCTGGGACGACGATGACGACGAGCCCGTCAGGCTCGTGCCGCTGGCCGTGCCCGTGGCCGTCGCCGTGCTGCTTTCGGTCCCCGAGGCCGTGCCGCCGGTCGAGGACGCTCCGTCGTCACCACCGCACGCCGTGACGAGCAGGACCGCGAGGACGGGCGCGAGGCCGTGGGACATCGATCGAGTGCCCATGCGAGTGATCGTACACGATCAGGGCGCGGCGGGGTCGTCTCGGCCGCCCGGGGTTGGAACCGCGCGCCCGAGCCGCTCGCGGAGGAGCGCGCCCACGTCCACCTTCGCCCGTAGCATGCGCAGGTTGGCGAAGAGCCCCACGACGGCCCGGTCGACGAAGACCAGGTCGGGAGGCGGGCGGAAGGCCCCTACGTCCTCGGAGAGGAATCGAGGGAGTTCGGCGGCGACGCGCTCGTGTAGGCGGGTCGCTCCGAAGTCGTAGGGACCCTGCGACTCGAAGGGCTCGGCCAGGATGTCGGTCCAGGTGGGGTAGAGATCGGGCCGGGGGGCCGGTCGGTCGGTACGACGGGCCCCGAGGGCGACGAGGGCCTGCTCGAGGGCCTCGAAGTCGCGGCGTAGGCCCGCGGCGATGGCGTCCCGATAGGCCGAAAGGAAGTCGTCGGGGATCTCCTTGACCGAGCCGAAATCGTAGAGCACCACCCGCCCGTCGTCGCGTACGCCGTAGTTGGCGGGATTCGGATCGGTCTGGATCCGCTGCAGCCGGAAGAGCTGGTCGCCGAGGACGCGGGCGAGGGTCGTGCCCACCCGGTCGCGCAGCTCCGGCGGAGGATCGGCGTCCGCGAAGTCCTTGAGGGGCATCGCCGGTTCGTCGCTCATCACGAGCACGCGCCGTCGGCAAAGCTCGCGGATCGGCTCGGGCACCACGACCTCGGGATCGCCGGCGTGGAAGGTGCGGAACGTGGCGAGGTTCTCCGCCTCGCGCAGGTAGTCCATCTCCTCGAGCAGGCGGTCGCGGATCTCCTCGAAGACGCGGTCGAGGTCGGCCGGATCGATACGCACGAACCCGCCGGCACGCAACGAGATGCGCAGCATGGCCAGGTCGGACTCCATGGACTCGTCCATGCCGGGATACTGGATCTTGAGGACCACGGCGCGGCCGTCGGCGAGGCGGGCTCGGTGGACCTGGCCGATGGAGGCGGCGGCGAACGGGGCCTCCTCGATGGAGGCAAAGGTCTCGGCGATCGGCACGCCGAGTTGGGACTCGAGCCACGGCCGCATCTCGTCCCACGCAAGGGGCGGTGCACCCCGTTGCAAGGTGGCGAGGGCCTCGGTCACGGGGCCCGGAAGGAAGTCCATGGCGGTCGATGCCATCTGCCCCACCTTCATCGCCGCGCCCTTGAGGCGGCCGAGGGTCTCGGCCATGGCACGGCCCGCCGCGGCCTGGCCTTCGGCGATGCGCTTGCGTGCGGCCTCCTCGTCGGCGAAGAGGGTGGCCACCTTGGTGACGGCGTTTCGTGTGGCGACCTTGGCCGTCAGACTGGCGAGGTCCCACAGGCGCCGGCCCTTGGAACGTGGATGTCGTGCCACCTCCGGACCATCATGCCGGTCCCGGCCGGCCGCCGAAAGGGATCGGCCGGGTCCGATTGCGGCGCGGCGTCGGTTGGGGTACGCCGGGGCCGTGCACGCCCCATCGTACCTTGCGCGCACGGCTGCCTGCATCGGCCTCGTCGCCGCCCTCGCCTGCTCTCCCATGTCGCCGTCTGCCACGCCCACGATCCCCGATCCCGTGGTCGAGCCGGGGCTCGACCCCCACTCCTTCGCTCGCTTCGAGGACGTCCGGCCCACCCATTTCGACCTGCGCCTCGACCTGTCGTTTCGCGAGCGTGCCGTCGAGGGCGAGGTCGAGTACACCCTCGACCGTCGCGATCCCGACGCGCCGCTGGTGCTCGACACCCGCGGCCTTCGGATCGAGTCGGTGGAGGCGGCGCCGGCCGAGGGGAACTTTCGGCCCACGGCGTTCCTCCTCGGCCCGAAGGATCCGATCCTCGGGCGCAGCCTGACCGTGGCCCTCGGCGATGGCGACGCTCGGGTGAGGATCCGCTATCGCACCACGGATGCCGCGGGCCTCTTGTGGCTCGAGCCTGCCCAGACCGCGGGCAAGCAGGCGCCGTTCGTGTTCAGCCAGTCCCAGGCGATCCTCGCCCGCACCTTCTGGCCGTGCCAGGACACGCCCGCCGTGCGCACCACGTACACGGCGACGATCCGGGTGGACGAGGACGTGCGCGTGGTGATGGCGGCGGAGGCCCTCGATTCGCCGGATGCCCGGCCCGCCGACCGGACCTACCGGTTTCGCATGGACCAGAAGGTGCCCTCCTACCTCGTGGCCTTCGCCGCCGGCGATCTCGCGTTCGCCGAACTCGGCTCGCGTACGGGCGTGTGGGCGGAGCCTGCGACCCTCGAGGCGGCCGCCTACGAGCTGGGCGACACCGAGCGCATGGTGGAGGCGGCCGAGGCCCTCTACGGGCCGTATCGCTGGGGCCGCTACGACGTCCTGGTGCTGCCGCCGTCGTTTCCCTTCGGCGGCATGGAAAATCCCCGCCTCACCTTCGCCACGCCGACGATCCTGGCCGGGGACCGGTCCTTGGTGTCCCTCATCGCCCACGAGCTCGCCCACTCGTGGTCCGGCAACCTGGTCACGAACGCGACCTGGGAGCACCTGTGGCTCAACGAGGGGTTCACCACCTATTTCGAGCGCCGGATCGTGGAGGCCCTCTACGGCCCCGAGCGTGCCGAGATGGAGGCCGTGATCGGCTACGCCGATCTCCTCGACAGCTTCGAGCACGAAGCGAAGGACCCGGCACTGCAGCGGCTGGTGGTCGACCTGGCGGGGCGCGATCCCGACGCGGGCATGACCCAGGTGCCCTACGAGAAGGGGGCGCTGCTCCTGCGGACGTTGGAGAAGGCCGCGGGGCGCGAGGTCTTCGATGCCTTCTTGCGGCGCTGGTTCGACGAGCACGCCATGACCTCCGTGGTCACGGACGACTTTGCCGCCTACCTGAAGGCCCACGCCCCCGCGTCGGTTCGCGACTTCGACCTCGCTCCGTGGACCCACGCTCCGGGCGTCCCCGACGGCGCCGCCCTTCCCGACGAGACCGTCTTCGCCGAGATCGATCGGGCCGCCGCAGCCTTCGTCGCCGGCCGGACCGGCGTGGACGACCTGCCCCTCGACCGCGCGTCCACCCACGAGTGGCTGCGCTTCCTCGAGCGCATCGAGCAGGCCCCGCCCGACGCGCTCGAGGCGCTCGATGCGCGATTCGGTCTTTCCCAACGGGGCAACGCCGAGATCGTGGCCGCATTCCTCGAACTCGGGTTGCGTGCGGATCTTCCGGCGGCACGGGCCCGCGCGAAGACGTTCCTGCTGGCCGTGGGGCGGCGCAAGTTCCTCGTGCCCATCTACCGCGCCCTCGTGGAAGCCGGACGCGCCGACGAGGCCGAGGCGATCTACGCCGAGGCCAAACCGGGGTACCACGCCCTTTCCCGCGCGGGCGTGGAGAAGGTCCTCGAAGCCGCCCGCAAGTAGGCGGGCGGCCCGTTCGTGCCCGTCGTTCCGCGCCGCGCTACCTTGGAATGGCGTGGGATTCTCCGGTTCCATCGGGCACTTCTGGGATCTTCCCGTTCCCGCGGGGGCGAGCCCGGCGGCCACCATGCGTTGGGTGCGCCGACGGATCTCCGAGCGGTTTCCGGCGGAGGCGGGGTACGCCTACGAGGAGCGGATGCTTTGCGGTGCCGCCGAGGGCCGCACGCTGGTGGTGACGCGCGGGACGTTCGAGTTGCGCTGCACCGTGCTCGTGCCGGTGACGGCCGGGCGCGAGGCGAGAGGTCGCCACCGGATCACCTTGGTGGCGGGGCGCAGGTGGGACGAGGCCGGGCGTGGGGCGCTCGCCCGGTGGGCGGCTCCGGCGGGACTTGCGGCAGGGGGCGTGGTCGTGGCGGTGGCGACGGCGCTGCTCGGCGTTCTCGTGGCCGGGCGCGGAGCCGTGGGGCTGGCCATCGTGCAGTGGGCCATCGCTGCGTTCGTCGGCTCGCTCCTCGGGGCCTACGTCGCCCGTGAGGTGTTCGGGCAGATGGCCGCCGCCGATCCGGCGCTTCCGGTGCGAAGCGGCGAACGGGACCCGCTTCCTCCCGCCGTGTTCCGCCTCGTCGAGGCCGTAGATGCCGGGGCCCGGACGAGGGCCCTACCCGTGGCGGGGGGCTTTCGCGCCGAACCAGTCGACGGCGTCGTGTGCGGACCGCTTCGTCTTTCATCGGACGAAGCGGCGGTGCCCGCCCTGGTCGCGCCCCGGCCGTCCGAGACCGGGGGGTGACCCCGCCCGTCCGGGCGCGCCGCGTCCGAGAAGGGAGCCGGGCGATGCGCCGGCCGGGGTCGTCAGTAGCCCTCGATGGGATCGGGCGCGGTGGGGTCCGCGCGGCGTTCCCGTTCGGCGAGTTCCTCGGCCTCGGCCGTCCGCCGGGCCCAGGGGATGGCGCGCAGCCGAGCCAGCGGAATCGGCTCGCCCGTTTCTTCGCACACGCCGTAGGTGCCGTCTTCCATGCGCGCGAGGGCGGCTTCGACCTCGCGCAGCAGCTCGGCGTCGCGTGCGGACAGGCGCAGGAGGGCCTGCCGCACCCGCTCGGCCGCGGCGCGGTCCTGCGGGTCGCCGCGGTCGGGCGTCCAAGCCTCGTCTCCCGTCTCGGCGAGGCGCCCGGTCGCGGTAGCGACAAGGCGCCGTTGCTCGGCGAGCAAGCGGGCACGCAACTCGGCGAGGGCTTCGTCGGAGAGGTGGCCGGTCACATGGCGCAAGATAGCGCGTGCTGGCCGCCTCGCAGCCTCACCCGCAGACCTGACCGCATTGGCCCTGTAGGCACGAGAACAACCCCTGCGTCACCATGCTCGGCGCTCCGCAGGGGCCAAAGCACTGGTTGAAGGGGTTGCCGTTGTCGAGGCAGTCGATCCAGCACAGGCAGTTCTGGTCGCCCTCGCACGCCATGACCTCGTCGCAACAGTGCATCGCGACGCACTCGTCGCAGGCGCCGGGGTTGGGGCCGGGAGAGCACTGCGCCCCGCCGGTCGAGCCGCCAGTGGCGCCGGTCGAGCCTCCGGTGCCGCCCGTCGTGCCGGTGGTCGAGCCTCCGGTGTCGCCCGTCGTGCCGGTCGAGCCGCCCGTCGTTCCGCTCGAGCCCACGGTCGTCGTGCCCGTGGTTCCCTCCGTCGTCGGCCCCGTGGCGGTCCCCGTGGCCGAGGCGGAACCCTGGCTCGTGGCGCTCGTCGTGGAGGTCGAAGCGCCGCCGGTGGAGGACGCACCGCCGCTCGAGCCGCCGGAGGTCTCGGTGTCGGTGCCGCCGCCGGTCGAGCCACCGTCGTCGCCGCAGGCGGCGGTACCGAAGGTGAGTCCAAGGAAACAGAGGGCCGTGGTGATCGTGCGACAAGTCATCGTTGCCGTCCTTTCGAGTAATGGGTGAGCCGGGAACGAGCGTTCCGCAGGATACTACGGGGGCGGCCCGTCGCGACACCATCTGGTACAAGGCCCGCATGCCCGGAACCCCGACCCCCGATCTCGTGGTGCGCGACGAAGGCCCCGTCCGCTGGATCCGCTTCTCCCGACCCGAGCGCAAGAACGCCCTGACCCGAGCCATGTACCAGGCGGCGGCCGACGCCCTCGCGGAAGCCCAGCAGGAGGGGCGGATCCGCGCCGTGGTCTTCACCGGTGAGGGGGGGGCCTTCACGAGCGGCAACGACCTCGTGGACTTCGCCCAGGATCCGCCGACCTCGGAGGACACGCCGGTCTTTCGCTTCCTGCTGGCCCTGGTGCGCGCCGAAAAGCCGGTGTTGGCGGCGGTAGAGGGGCCGGCCGTCGGCATCGGGACCACCATGCTGCTGCACTGCGACCTCGTCGCCGCCGGCAGCTCGGCGCGCTTCCATCTGCCCTTCGTGCGTCTCGGACTTTGTCCCGAGGGGGCGTCGAGCCTGCTTCTGCCGCGTCAGGCAGGCTTTGCGCGGGCGTCGAAGTGGCTCCTGCTCGGCGAGCCCTTCGGGGCGGCCGAGGCGGCCGAGGCGGGGATCGTCACCGAGGTGACCGAGGACGGCGGAGCCGAGGCGGCCGCCCGCCGCATGGCCGAGGCCGTGGCCGAGCTGGCGCCTTCGGCGGTGCGGGAGACGAAGGCCCTCTTGCGGGCTCCGATGCGCGAACGCATCGAGGAGGTCCTGCGGGCCGAAGGCGCCCGCTTTCTCGCGCGGCTGCGGAGCCCCGAGGCCAAGGAAGCCTTCGCCGCCTTCTTCGCCCGGCGAAAGCCGGACTTCTCGAAGTTCACGTAGGCTCCGCCCGCCCATGTAGAAGCGGGCGGACCCGCGAGGTGCGAGGTCCGCCCGCTCGGCCGTCGTCCAGCAGGGGTCAGTTACAGACCTGGCCGCAGTTGGCATCGACGCACGTGGCCACGTCGTCGAGGGTCTGCGGGGGGTCTCCGCACTGCATCTGGCACGCGGGCTCCGTGCCGCCGTTGTTGAGACACTGGGCCCAGCAGGCACAGGCCACGTCCATCTGGCAGGCGACGAGTTCGGCCGAACACTGCGTTTGGATGCAGTCCAAGCACTCGAGGCCGCCGGTCGTGCCCGCGGTGCCCGAGCCCGCCGTGCCCGAGCCCGCCGTGCCCGAGCCTGCGGTGCCCGAGCCTGCGGTGCCCGAGCCCGCGGTGCCCGAGCCTGCGGTGCCCGAGCCTGCGGTGCCCGAGCCTGCGGTGCCCGAGCCTGCGGTGCCCGAGCCTGCCGTGCCCGAGCCCTGGGTCGTGGCCGTGGTGGAGGACGTCGAGCCGGAGGTGCTGCCGGACGTCGAGCCGCCGGTCGAGCCGCCCGAGGTCTCCGTGCCGCCGCCGGAGGTGCCGTCGTCGTCGCCGGAACAGGCGCCCGTACCGAACGCGAGGAACACACCGAAGGCAAGGGAGGAGAGGTTACGAAGGTTCATGGATGGACTCCTTGATTCGAAGGGGACGTCATGGGGTAAAGGTGCTGCGGTGCAGCGGTTCGCAGGATAGCACGCGGCCCGCGGTGGGCCGCAAGTTCCGACCGCCATCGGTTTGCGACAGAACTAGCGGTGCGACGAACGGCGTTCGGTTCGTCGGGCCAGGGCCGCTCGACCGCCCTTGGGCGTGGTGCGGGCGATGCGGTCCGCGATCTGCTCGAGGTCGAACAGCGGCGCAAAGGCGATGCCGAGCAGGGGGTACGGAAAGAAGATCGCCATGGTGAGCAGGACGCCGAGGTGGAAGAGGTAGGCCGTGGCACACAAGACCCGGGCCGCCGTGCGCGAGACGAGGGCGAGGGGGAAGCCCAGCTCGAAGGCCAGGGTGACGGCGGCCAGGGGACGAAAGACCCACGGCCAGGCCAGCAGCGCGGCCCCCAACGGGGCGTGCACGTCGCCGAGTTCGATCTTGCGCACGTTGTCGTAGGCCACGTAGTGGCGCAAGGTCTCGTCGAAGAGCCACTCGAGTCCGGAGATCCGCAGCTTGGCGATCCCCGCCAGCAGATAGGACAGGGCGGTGGCCGTGGCGGCAAGGCGCAGGGGCCAGCCCGGCGTGCGCCGAGGTGTGCCGGTGCCGACGAGTGGGCCTTCCCCGTCCGCCGCGTCGGAGGCCAGTGCCAGCACGATGGCGTGGATCGCCAGCAGGTTCTCGGTGTGGAAGATCATCCCCCAAGCGTTGCGGTACGTCAGGACCACGAGCAGCAAGGTGGCGAAGGCGATCCGCACGGGCCATCCGCCCCGGCCGAGGGCGACGGCGCCGGCGCTTGCGAGCGCCCCGAGCCACAGGGCGTAGAGGAAGGCGGCGGGAAGGGGCGCTTCGAGGAAGGAGAGCACGCCGACGGGGGCGAAGCGGGTGGCCGGCAGGGCGGCCAGGCCGAGGAAGGCACCCGCGCGCACGAGCAGGTAGACGGCGGCGTAGCCCGCCACGAGTCCGCGGAAGAGGGCGAGCCGGCCCGCCGGCACGTCCGCGAGGTAGGCCCGCACCAAGGCGTTCATCGCTGGTGCTCCGGGGTGCATCGGGCGACGGTGCGGCCGCGCAGGGGTCTTCGCGAACCGGTGAAGTAGTCGAGGACGTCGAACACGTCCTTGCGCACCTCGACGGCCGCCACGCCGGGATAGTCCGGATCGTCGACCACCCGGGGCAGGACCTCGTGGCAAAGGCGCAACGCGGCGGCCGGTCCCGCGGCCACGGCCCTCGCCGCCGTCGCGAAGGCCTGCATGATCTCGTCGGTGCCGAGGTGCCGCGGCGACGCGACCAGTGCCCTTCCGTCCGAAAGGCGCACCACGACGTGGGGGATCGTCGCCGTCCTCGGCCGGGGCCGGGCGAACATGGGATAGGGCGAGAGCGGAAAGTCGTCCTTGCCCGGCGGCCATGCGAGGGGCCAGAGCATGGCGGCGACCAGCGCGACGCCGACGGCGAGGGGGTAGGCCGCCGTGCGCAGCGACGGCGACGTGCCGCGGTCGCCGCCTTCCCCGGGGCGCGCGTCGGATTCGTCGGTCGGCGGTCGATGCGTCATGACGGCGGCCCGAACAGGACGGTTCGGCCATGGCCCATCGCCGCCATGGCGTGCTGCACGTAGTCGATGCGGACGTGGGGGCTTGCGATGTGCTCGGAGAAGGCGCCGACCACGGGGACGGTCTTGGTGCACGCGAAGCAGGCGTCTTCGTTCCACTGTCGAGCGAGCAGGAAGCCGAGGACGTCACGCAGGCCGGCTTCGAGGTCCGGGCGAACCTCGCCCCGGGCCCGGGCGACGGCCAGCGCCGCCGAGACCGCCTCGCCGAACCCCGCCGATCCCGTGTTGTGGGGCAGGATCACGTTACCGAAGCCGTAGCCGCCCCAAAGGGTCGGGTCCACCCGGTCCGTGGGCCCGAGGACGAGCCTGCGCTTGAAGGTCACGTAGTCGAGGCAGAAGCGCTCGTAGGCGTCGTGGCGGTGGTGCCCGAGGGCGGCCCGGGCCGCCAGGCAGTGCCAGTTCTCCTCGAGGAAGAAGAAGGTCCGCAGGAACGAAGGCCAGTACGTCGTGGCGAAGTAGGTCATCGACCGTTCCGTCGCGGCAGCCAACTCGTCGGCGGACGGGAACGGGCCGTCCGGCTCGCGCCGCGCGAGATCCTCGAGCAGGACCAGGGCGAAGACGGCCTGCCCACCGGCGTAGAGTGGATCGGGGCCGGGGATCGGCGTCGCGGTGCGTGCGTCCATCACGGGATGGAAACCGCCGTCCTCCCGGGCCATGCGCAGGAGGAAGCGGGCCATGCGGGCGATGGTGTCGTCGAAGGCGTCGCCGACCCGGTCGCGGCACGAGAGGAACGCGACCAGGGACAGGGCCGTCGGCCCGAGGGGGATCCGGCGCGCACGCGCGGGAGCGGGATAGACGATGCCGCCCACGTCTCCGGCTCGGCGCTCGAGGCCCGCGAGGTAGCCGAGGGCCCGGGCGGCCGCGGCGTCCACGTCGGGCGAGCGGGCACCCACTTCGCACAGGGCAAGGGTCGTGCCGGCCTGTCGCGCGGTGGAGAACCCGCCGTACCGAACGGCGCCCGTGTGGGGGTCGAGGATGTAGCGGAAGCGGCCCGACGGTTGTTGGGCGGAAAGGATGTGGCCCGTGGCCGCCTCGACGGCGCGGTCGAGACGGGAGGCTTCCACCGGCGGGCGGGGCCCGCGTCCCCGGACGAGTCGGACGATCCGGCCGTCGTCGGTCGCGAGCAGGGTCACGGTCTCGACGCGCGTAAGACCGCGGACGGCGTCGTCGGTGCGCGGCCGCGGACGGATTCGGCCTTCGAGGGCGGCGCGGACGCTGCGCGGATCGAATCCGAATCGAAGCTCCGGCACGAACGGCAGCGGTCGCTCGGCCACGAATTGCTCCGTGGCGACGAGCTGCCAGGGCGCAAGGCACCGCGTGCCTTCGCAGATCCCGTCGAATCCGGGGCGCACCGCCATGCCGTCCACGAGGGGGAGGACCGGCTCGAGGGGATCTGCGGCCGTGACCACGTCGACGACGGCCGGGCCTTCGTCGTGCACCGATAGGTGCGCCTCGACACGTCGCGCGAGTTCGGCGGGATCGTCCGCCTGCAGGCAGGTCGTCTCGGCGGCACGGCGTCCGTCGGCGCGTCGGACGAGGTGAGCGACCAGTGCCGTGGCTTGGGTGCCGTCCACGGGGTGGCGGCAGGTCGAAGGCGCCCGCGTGAACAGCCCCGGGGCGCCGGCGGGAGCGGGGCTTCGCCCGTCGTGCGCGAGCGCAGCGGCCAGGGCCTCCGGGTCGGCCGGCACCTCGGCGGCCGCGGCCTCGGCCCGCGCCGATCCGGCCATGGCGAAGACCGCCGCGACGCCCGTGACGACGCCCGTGGCCACCTCGCGCCGTCGCGGCCGAGGACCGAAGCGGGCGAGCCCCCAAAGGGAGGTCGGGACCGTGACGAACGCGAGCACCGCGAGCGCCGCGCAAAGGCCCGCCGCCACCCCGCGCCCGAGACCTCCGTAGAGGTAGGCGAGGTAGGCCGCGCCGTGGAACACCCGCGCGGCGCAGTAGAGGAAGAACGCGAGGGCGGCCACGGCCTGGATGGTCACGGTCCGGCGAAACCACCTGTCCGTGGCGACGGTGGCGATGGGGCCGAGACACGCGAGCGCGAGCGCAGCCGTGAGGATCGAAAACCACGTCCACGACGCCCAGGGCAGGATGGCCGCCGCCCAGGCGAAGACGCCGCCCTCGGCGAGGATGCAAAGGGCGAGCGGCAGGCGGGATCCGAGACGGTCCGACATCCGTCGCAGCATCCTGACCCGAAACGCCCGCGTCAACCTCCGGTGCGGGCCGTCGAGGCAGCGCGGGTCAGGTGGCGAGGCCCTCGACCTGCATGCGAAAGTCCACGCCGACCGTCTGCCCGAGGGCGAGGGGCTGCCAGACGTTCTCGCCCATCAGCGGCTCGCTCGAGACGATGAAGTGGTTCACGAATCCCCGTCCGGTGGGGGCTTCGCACTCGGGGGCGAAGTTGGGACAGACGTCGCGTTCGGGGCAGCGCGTCTTGTGGGTGCTCACGTGCAGGGGCTTGCCGCCCTGGTGCGCCGCCATGATGGTGCCGTTCGTCACGACGAAGGTCATGTAGGTGGCCGTGGGGGGGCCGTCGGGGTCGTCGTGGATCGGGCCGACCACCTCCTGTACTTCGTCCACCGTCTCGGCGATGGCGTCGAAGAGATCGGAGAGGGGATAGCCGCGGCGCGTCAGGTCGCAGCGGTTCGCCATCTTCGACAGCAGGAGCATGAACAGGATCTCGCTGTCGGTGTCGCCGAGCACGAACCTGCGGAAGATTGGCGGGATCCGTTGGCGCAGCGCGCCCCGATGTTCCTCGAAACCGGCCAGGTTGCCGTTGTGGGCGAAGACCCAGCGCCCGAACTGGAACGGGTGGGTGTTGACGATGGACAGGTCGCCGGCGGTCGCCTTGCGCAGGTGGGCGACCACCGTCTCCGAGGAGACCACGCCGGAGACGCGGCGGAAGATGTGGTCGTCCACCGCCGTCTGGGTGCTCTTGATCACGTGGGGCGCCCCGGCCTGGTAGTAGGCGACCCCCCAGCCGTCGGGGTGGCGCTCCGACTGCGCCGCCAACGCGTTCTCCGCGCCGAGCAGGGAGCGGTGCACCTGGCTCTGGAGCACGGAGCGGAAGCCGAAGATCCGACACATGGGACGATTCGACCGTAGCGGGACGGAGCGTGGGGGACAAGGAGCGGACCACCGGAACGCGCCCCGGCAACGGCGGTGAACACGGCTGCCTCCGCACCGGTATGCTCCGGGCCGTGCCCGCTCTCGACGCCGCCGGTGCACCCGCGCCGCTCGCCTCGTGCGACGCGCCCACCGTGCGCGCCGCGCTCGAAGGCCTCGGGCATCCCTTCGGCGGCGCCCGCGGCTACGCCCTCCCCCGGATCCCGCGGCACCTCGTCCCGTGGGTGCGCCCCTGCCTCGTCCCGGAGCACGGTGGCGCGGCGGGCGAAGGCCCGGCCTTCGTGCAGGTCGGCACCGTTGCGGTTCCGGCGGTGGCCGTCGCACGGCACCTGGTGGTCTTCGCCGACCGCATGCCCACCGCGCCTCGGGCCGTCGTCGAGACCGTCGTGCGCCGAACCGTCGTGGGTCCGCGTCCCCTGCCCGCCGCCGCAGCGCAAGCGTGGCGGGCGCTGCGCGCGGTGTTCTGCACGATCACCCTGGTCGGTCCCGCAGGCCCGGCGAGATGGCGTGCCGTTTCCGCCGCGGACCTTCGCCTCGACGGGGCGGGGGCGGCGAGGGCGGAGGGGCCGTACGTGGGCTTGCGGTCCGTCCCGGCTTCGCCACGAACCCGCCGGACCCCGCCCGTCCGCGGCCGGCTTCCCGTGGCCTGGCGGACTCCGTCCGGGGCTCCGAACTCGGCCACCCTCGCCGTGGATCCGTTCGCATGGGTCGGTTGAGCCGCGGGATCGTCGTCGGCCTGGTCCTGGCCGTGGTCGTGTACGCCGCGGCCGTATTCCTCGGTGAGGCACACGCCGTGGCCGCCGCCCTGGCGGACTTCGACGTGGCCTTCCTCGGTTGGGCGCTGGCCGCATCCGCCGGCAACTACGTGCTGCGCTTTCTCAAGTGGGAGCTGTGCCTGCGGCGACTCGAGGTGCGGGCCCTCGCCCCGGGGCTGGGGATCGGGCGCTCGGCCCTCGTCTACCTGGCGGGGCTCTCCATGTCGATCACGCCGGGCAAGATCGGCGAGGTCCTCCGCTCGGCGCTGTTGCGAGCCTCCGACGGGGTGCCCTTCGGCCGCACGGCTCCCGTGGTCGTCGCCGACAGGCTCACCGACGTGCTGGCCCTCGTGGCCCTCTCCATGTTCGGGCTCGGGCGGCATGCCGACGTGCCGATGGTCGGAGGCGCGGTGGTCGTCGCGTGTGCCGTGCTCGTGTGGTTGCTCGGATCGGAACGAAGGTTCGGTCGCATCTTGAACGTCATGGCGCGCCTGCCCCTGGTGGGACCGCTCGCCGCTCGCGCCGAGGCCATGGGCGAGGCGAGCGCCCGGGTGCTGGCCCTGCCGGTGCTCGCGCCCCTCTTCGTGCTCTCGGTGCTGGGGTGGGGCCTCGAGTGCCTGGGACTGCAGGCCATCTTGACCGGCTTCAGGACCCCGGCGCCGACCCTTTCGGATGCGGCGTTCCTGTGGTCCTTCACCACCCTGGTGGGGGCGGTGAGCTTCCTTCCGGGCGGTCTGGGGGCGACCGAGGCGTCCCTGGGCGTCTTGGTCGTGACCCTCGTACCGGGCGCGACCAAGGCCGTCGCCGTCGGAGCGACCCTGTTGGCCCGGGGGGCCACCCTTTGGTTCGGCGAGGTCGTGGGGATCTTCGCCCTCGCCGTGCTCGCTCGCGACCGGCGGCTGCGGCGGGCCGCGACCGGTGACGTACGGGCGGGTACGGAACGTTCGCCGCGATGACGCGCCGAGGGCGCTTCGGGGCCGCCCTTTCGGTTCCCATCGCCCCGTGCTTTCGTACCGCCCATGTCGGACACCTCCTGGCGCGTCCTGCCCCACGATCCGCTCGAGCAGCTCGGCGATCGGCTGTATCGGGTCGAGGGCGATCTGCCGAATCTGAAGATCCGACGTCAGATGATCGTGCTCGTCGAGGACGATGGACTGCTCCTCCACAACCCCATGTGCCTCGACGAGGCGACCATGGCGCGCCTGCTCGAACTCGGCCAGCCCACGTGGGTGATCGTCCCGAGCGGGTTCCATCGCATGGACATCGCCCGGTATCGGGAACGCTTTCCCGGGATCACCGTGCTCGCGCCGCGCGCCGGCCGGGCTCGGATCGAGAAGGTCGCCCGCGTGGACCTCGTGTACGAGGAGTTCGACGGCACGTCCCACGCGCGCATCGAGTACGTCGCGGGCGTCGGGGATCGCGAGGGGGTGCTCGTGGTCGACACGGAGGAGGGCGTCACCTTGGTGTTCAACGACGTCCTCATGAACATCCCGCACTTCGGCGGTGTCATGGGCCGGATCTATCGGTGGATCGGCGACTCCGGACGGCCGACGGTCACACGGCTCGCACGCTTGGCCATCGTGCGGGACCGGCGGGCGCTCGCTCGACACCTACGGACCCTGGCCGACACGCCGCGGCTCGTGCGGGTGGTGCCGGGGCATGGTACGCCCATCTCCGACGACCCGGCGGGCGCGTTGCGGCAGGTGGCGGACCGTCTCGATCCACCTCGTACCTAGGCCGGGGATCAGGCGTCCCGGCGCTTGCGCAGCACGTTGGCGTCGCGGTGATGGAACAGGTCGTCGCGGCCGTCGATCCGCAGCACCGTGTCCTCGGCGTAGCGCAGCTCGGCATCGCCCCGCACTTCGTAGCGCGCCTCGAAACGCACGGTACGGAACTTGCGGTGCAGGAACGGGTTCTCCACGATGCCGAAGCACGGATCGCCCGCGCGGGCCTCGACGACGAAGTACCGGGCCGTGGCGTGCGCACGTCCACCGGCGAGGACGGCCATGGCGCGCGGGATCGTGAAGCTGCGCGTCACCATCCCCGCGGCCGGATCCCACGCGAGGTAGCCCACCTCGTCGTGAAAGGGGTCCGCCGCGTCGGCCGGCCATACGATCTGGTGGTAGCGCAGGACGGCGAGGCGCTGCTCGTGGTTTTCGACCTCGCCGACGGGCTCGAAGACGATCCGCTCGCGGTAGGGGGTGCACATGGCCGAGCGGTCGGCGCCGGGAGCGACGTCGGTACCGACCTCGCCCTCCCACGTGCCGGGCAGAAGACTCAGGGGACCGAAGGACGAAGGGGCGGAGGCAGCCATGACGGGGAGCCTACCCGCTCCGGGCCGGGGGGTGGTCCGCCTCGGGGCTCCCTACGCCCGAGGCGAAGCCGCGTCGGTGCGCTGCAGGCGGGCTTCGTTCGCGGTAGGAACGGCCCCGTGGCCCGCACCCCCCTGTCCATCGAGGAGATCACCGCCGCCCTGTCCCGCGTGGGCGGGCTCGCCCCGCGGCTCGGCATCGTCTTCGAGCGCCACCATGGCCGCATGCGGTGCCGCATGCCCATCGACGAACGCCACGTCGGAGCCCCTTTCGTCGCCCACGGCGGAGCCGTGATGACCCTGCTCGACATGGCCCTCGGTGTGGACGCCCTCGAGCGGGCGGCGGCCCGGGGCAAGGCGACCAGCACCGTCGAACTCAAGGTGAACTTCCTGCGGCCGGCGAAGGTGGGGACCGTCCTCGTGACCGAGACCACCATCGAGTACGAGGGCAAGAGCCTCCTGGTGGTCAGCGGACGTGCCCGCGAACTCGACTCGGGCCGGGCCGTCGCGCTCGCCGTGGGCACGTTCAACTTCTACGCCGGCGACATGGCGGCGCGCCTTACGGCCCACGGCTCGACGCAGCCGGAGGATCCGGACCGCGGCGGCGTCGCGGCGGAGGGGAACGGCGGCCCGGGCGACGGATCCTCGGGGGCGTGAGATCCCGCTGCGAAGATGCGGCACCGCCGCCCCCGTGCCCGCGTCGGATCCCCCGGCCGCCCGCCGGATCCGGTCGCGTCGAGGCCTTGGGCGTGCCGCGGGCCGTCCGTGCGGCGTGGCCTCCGAGCGCCGGTGCGCGCGTTTCCCCCGCGGTCGCTCCGTGGTAAGGCTCGCGCCATGTCCGCCCGCGCCCATCGCCCGGCACGTCCCACGGACCCCCACACCCTCGACCTGCTCGAGAAGACGATCAAGGGCCTTGCCATGGACGCCGTCGAGGCCGCCGGCTGCGGGCATCCCGGCATGCCCATGGGGATGGCGCGTCCGGCCAGCAACCTGTGGGCGCGTTTCCTCGTGGTGGACCCGCAGGATCCCTCGTGGCCCGATCGCGATCGCTTCGTCCTGAGCGCGGGCCACGGGTCGATGTTGCTCTACGCCCTCTTGCACCTGCACGGTTTCGATCTCTCGTTGGACGACATCCGTGCGTTCCGCCAGTGGGGGTCGAGGACGCCGGGCCACCCGGAGTTCGGCGAGACGCCCGGTGTCGAGGTGACGACCGGGCCCCTCGGGACGGGCTTCGCCGCGGGCGTCGGCATGGCCCTGGCCGAGCGCTTCCTCGCGGCGCGCTACAACCGTCCGGGCCACGTGGTGGTGGACCACTTCACCTACGGGATCGTCAGCGACGGCGACCTGATGGAGGGGGTGGCCGCCGAGGCGGCGAGCTTCGCCGGGCACCAGGGCCTCGGCAAGCTCGTCTACCTCTACGACGACAACCGGATCAGCATCGACGGCCCGACGAGCCTGGCCTTCTCCGAGGACGTGCCGGCCCGCTTTCGGGCCTACGGCTGGCACGTGGAGGTGGTCGACGGCTACGACGACGCAGCCGTGACGGCGGCCATCGAGGCGGCGCGGCGCCATCTGGAGCAACCGAGCCTCATCGTGTGCCGAACGGAGATCGGGCACGGCAGCCCGCACAAGGCGGGCACCGCGGCGGTCCACGGGGCGAAGCTCGGCGAGGACGAGGTGCGCGCCACGAAGGAGGCCATGGGCTGGCCCTTGGATCCGTTCTACGTGCCCGAGGAACTCGGCGCGTACGCGGCGGCCGCCCGCGCCGAGGGCGAGGCGGCCCACGGGCGCTGGCGCGAAGCCATGGCCGCCTATCGGGCGGAGCATCCCGAGCTGGCCGCCGAGTTCGAGGCCGTGCTGGCGGGCGATCTGCCCGACGGGATCTTCGACGACCTGCCGACCTTCGCCCCGGGCGAGAAGATCGCCACCCGCAAGGCGGGCAAGAAGGTGCTCTCCGTGCTCGGGGCGCGGCATCCCACGTTGCTCGGCGGCTCGGCCGATCTGACGGACTCGAACGGGGTGGGGCTGCCCGACGAGCCCGCCGCCTCGCCCCAGTCGCCCGCGGGTCGGAACGTCCACTTCGGCGTGCGCGAGCACGCCATGGCCGGGATCTGCAACGGCCTGGCCCTGCACGGCGGCGTGCGTCCCTACGACGCCACGTTCCTCGTCTTCTCGGACTTCATGCGGGGCTGCCTGCGCCTTTCGGCCCTGATGGGCCTGCCCGTGATCCACGTCTTCTCCCACGACAGCTTCCTGCTCGGGGAGGACGGGCCCACGCATCAACCGGTGGAACACCTCTGGAGCCTGCGGGCGATCCCCGGCCTCGACGTCGTGCGGCCCGCCGATGCGAACGAGACCGTCGGTGCCTTCGCCCACGCCCTCGGGCGTCGGCTCGGGGACGGTCCCACGGCGGTGTGCCTGACGCGGCAGGGGGTGCCGGTGCTCGAGGGATCGTCGCGGGACGTCTCGCGCGGCGCCTACGTCCTGTGGGAGCCCGAAGGCGGTGCGACCTGCGGCGTGCTCGTCGCCACGGGCTCCGAGGTCGCCCTCGCCCTCGAGGCGGCCCGGCTCCTCCTGCGCGAGCACGGCCGGCGCGTTCGGGTGGTGTCGGCGCCCTGCCTCGAGGCGTTCGACCGTCAGGACGAGGCCTACCGCCGCTCGGTCCTCCCCGACGATCTGCGGCCGCGCCTTGCCGTGGAGGCCGGCGTGACGCTCGGTTGGGCGCGCTACGCCGACGCCGCGGTGGGGCTCGACCGGTTCGGGGCATCGGCGCCGGCCGGCGTGCTCGCCGAGAAGTTCGGCTTCACGGCGGCGGCGGTCGCGGCGCGCTTCCTCGAACTTTCGGCGGCGGCGCAAGGCGCCTGACGGGGGCCTGCGCGCGTTTTCGGGGGGATCCGGCGGCCCTCGCGCCCGCTTCGCCGCCTGCCCCTTGCCCGAGGCCCGATCCTCCGTACACTCCCGCCCCACACGCCGGCCGAGGGCGGCCGGCGCGCATCGCCCCCGTGGCGACGCTGCGCGGCCGACACTCGCCCGCGGCGCGCGTTCAACCACGCGACAGGAACGACACGAACATGGATCTTTCGAAAGTCCGCAACATCGGGATCTCCGCCCACATCGACTCCGGCAAGACGACGCTGACGGAGCGGATCCTCTATTACACCGGCCGCATCCACAAGATCGTCGAGGTCAAAGACAAAAGTGGCGGCGGCGCCACCATGGACTTCATGGAGCTCGAGCGCGAACGTGGCATCACGATCCAGTCGGCGGCCACGTACGTCGAGTGGAAGGGCTACCACGTCAACATCATCGACACGCCCGGCCACGTCGACTTCACGGTGGAGGTCGAACGCGCCCTGGCCGTGCTCGACGGCGCCATCTTGGTGCTCTGCGGTGTCGCCGGCGTGCAGTCCCAGTCGATCACGGTGGACCGGCAGATGCGCCGGTACAACGTTCCGCGCCTTGCCTTCGTCAACAAGATGGACCGGGCAGGGGCGGACGCCTACCGTGTGACCGAGCAGCTTCGGGAGAAGCTCCACCTCAACGCCGTCATGGTCACGATCCCCATCGGCGAGGAGGATCGGCACGAAGGCGTCATCGATCTGCTGACCCGCGAGGCCGTCTACTTCGAGGGCCAGGCCGGTGAGCAGGTGCGGCGCACGAAGGATCTGCCCGACGGTTACGCCGACAAGGTCGAGGAGTACCGCAGCAAGCTCGTCGAGGCGGTGGCGGACTTCGACGACGGCATCATGGAGAAGTTCCTCGAGGGCGAGGAGGTCACCGCCGAGGAGATGATCCCGGTCATCCGCAAGGCGACCTTGGACCTCAAGCTCGTCCCGGTCTACTGCGGCAGCGCCTACAAGAACAAGGGCGTCCAGCCCCTGCTCGACGGGGTCGCGGCCTTCCTGCCCGATCCCACCGAGGTGGAGAACAAGGCCTTCCTGCGCGAGGACGGCAAGGAGACCGAGGTCGTGCTCGAGTGCCGGGACGACAAGCCCCTTTGCGCCCTGGCGTTCAAGCTCGAGGACGGTCGCTACGGCCAGCTCACGTACCTGCGCGTCTATCAGGGGATGCTGCGCAAGGGCGACTTCATCTACAACACCCGCGACGGCAAGAAGACCAAGGTGGGACGGCTCGTGCGCATGCACGCCGACAAGATGGAGGACATCGAGGAGTGCCACGCGGGCGACATCGTGGCCCTCTTCGGCATCGAGTGCGCGGCCGGTGACACGTTCACCAACGGCGAGGTCATCTACTCCATGCGCTCGATGTTCGTGCCCGAGCCGGTCATCTACTACGCCGTGCAGCCCAAGGACAAGAGTGCCATCGCCAACTTCTCCAAGGCGCTCAACCGCTTCGCCAAGGAGGACCCGACGTTTCGCGTGACCCGTGACGAGGAGTCCGGTGAGACGATCATCGCCGGCATGGGCGAGCTGCACCTCGAGGTCTACATCGAGCGCATGCGCCGGGAGTACAAGGTGGAGACCATCGTCGGCGAGCCCCAGGTGGCCTACCGCGAGACGATCACGAAGGAGACGCCCTTCGACTACACCCACAAGAAACAGACCGGCGGCGCCGGCCAGTACGCCAAGGTGGGCGGCATCATCCGGCCCCTCCAGCACGAGGAGGGCGAGGAGCACGTCCACTATCGCTTCATCGACAAGATCGTCGGCGGCATCATCCCGCGGGAATACATCCCGTCGTGCGACAACGGGTTCCAGCAGGCCATGGAGCGGGGCGTCCTCATCGGCTTCCCGGTCACCGACGTCGAGGTCGAACTCAACGACGGCGGTTTCCACCCCGTGGACTCGTCGGACATGGCGTTCCAGATTGCGGCCCGGACGGCCTTCAAGGAGGCCATGAAGAAGGCCGGCCCCATCGTCCTCGAACCGCTCATGCGGGTGTCGGTCGAAGGGCCCGAGGAGTTCCAGGGGGCGATCCAGACCACCTTGATCCGGCGGCGCGGCGCCATCGTCGGATCGGAGTCCCACCACGGGATGGTGGTCGTCGAGGCCCACGTACCGCTGGCCGAGATGTTCGGCTACTCCACGGAGCTTCGTTCGAACACCCAGGGCAAGGCCGAGTACAGCATGGAGTTCGAGAAGTACGCGCCGGTGCCCAAGAACGTGCAGGAAGAACTCATGAAGAAGTACGCGGACCGGGCCAAGGAACGGGTGACCTGAGCCCGCGCCGGTCCCGACCGCACGAACGACCCGGTGCCCGCAAGGTGCCGGGTCGTTCGCGTTCTGCGACCCGTGACGTTCGCGGAAGGTCAGGGGCCTACGAGGCGGTCGCGCAATCGGGCCCGACGGATCCGTACCTCGGGAGGGCTCGGACGCGACAGGAGTTCGGTGAGGATCCGCCGCGCCTGTGCGCGATCGTTCGGTCCGCCCTTGGCGAGGGACTGGGCCAGGAGGTCGCGGAGTTCGTCGCGCACGTCCTCGTCGAGGTCGCCGCGGGCCAGGGCGTCGCGCAGGAGCGCTCGGATCTCGGCCTCGGGGGCGCCTCGGGCACGCAGGACGGCGATCGTCGCGCGGTAGGGGGCGCTCGTCGTGGGGAAGCGCCGGCGAAGTTCGGCTGCGCCGGCCTCGGCGGCCTCGAAGGCCCCGACCCGCAGCCACAAACGGACGGCCAGGTCGAGGGGCGTCGGGTCTTCGGGGTGGAGCTTTGCCGCGCGCTCGAGCACCGCGAGGGCGTGATCCAAGGAGACGTCCCGAAGCCGGTGGGCAAGGCCGCCCCAGGGCGTCTGGGCGTCCATGGCGGCGGCGAGGGTCGCCGGGTTCGGGGTCACGGCCACGAGGAATCGGGCGAGGGCCTCGCTCGGGTGGGTGGGGATCACGAGCAGGGCACGGCGCAGTGCCGCGAGCAGGCCTTCCGTGTCGCCTTCGCGCCATCGGCAGGCGGCGTCGAGCAGGTGGCCGTCGGGAAGGATCGGAGCGAAGCGGGCGGCGACCTCGGCGTGGTGGCAGGCCTGCGCCCATCGGTCCGAGGCGGCCAGGCGCCGGCCGATGACGGCGTGCAGCCGGCCGTCGAGGGGGCGCAGGGCGAGCGAGCGGACGTAGGGGGCTCCGCGGGCGATGGCGCGGTTGCGTTCGTGGCGAACCTCGAGCCGCTCCGACCGCGTCGCAAGGTCGGCGAAGATGGCGACGAGGGTCAGGGCCGCGAGGCCCCCGTGTATCCATCTCGACCGTCGGCGCGCACGGGTAGCATCGTTCGCCCAGGGGCGGCCACCGACGAGGCTTCCTGCGAGCACCGCCGCCGGCGCGGCGACCCCCAAGGTGGCCCACCAGTGATCGGCCAGACCCTCCGCGCCCACGACCACGAGGGTGAGGGCGGTCAGGCGGCGGCCACGCTGGCCCGGTCGGCTGCGGCAACGGGCGATGGCCAGGATCGGGACCGCCGCGGCCGCGACCACGGCGGCGGCTCCGGCCAGGCCGTGGGCGAGCACGGGACCGAGCAGCGCGGATTCGAGGTGGGTGGCCCAGGCGACCCTCGGCACCGAGGCATAGCGCGGCCACAGGTCGGCGAAGGTGCCGGCCCCGATCCCGCCCAGGGGTGCGATGCGAAACATGGGCAGACTCTCGCGCAAGAGCCGGATCTTGGGCTCCCGGACCACGGCGTCCGGATCGCTCCACCAGGGCAGCATGTCGGCGAAGGCCGGAGCGGCCAGGGGGACGGCGGAGACGAGGGCGACGACGACAGCCGCGGCGATCACGGCAAGACGCCGCCGATCCGCGGCGTGGTCGTGGGGCGACGCCCGGCCTGCATGTCGAACGACCCCGACGAGGGAAACGACCGACGTCGCGACGAGCACCCCGGCCAGCAGGACGCCGCTGCGGGACAGGGTGGCCCCGAGCGCCGGGAGCATCACCACGGACGCCGCAGCCGCGAGGATCAGCCGGTCGCCGGCTCGGGGCACGGGATCCCGTCGTCCGGCCGCGGCCACCTCCACGGCGAGGGCGAGGGCGCAGCCGAGACCGAGCAACAGGAACGCGGCCTGATGGTTGGGATTGACGAAGGTCCCGAACCAGTAGGGTACGTCGGCAAGGTCCACCTGCAGGGCTCGGTAGACCCCGAAGATGGCATCGGCCTTCGTCGCGGCGTGGACGTAGGCGACGATGGCGGAGCAGGTGGCGGCCAGGGCGATGGATGCAGCCGCCTGGCGCCACGGCACGAGCCGGCCGAGGAGGAAGAGGGCGGCCAGTACCGACCACCGCACCACGGCGGTGCGGGCATCGGCGAGCGTGGGGGCCATCGCGAGCACGGGGGCGATGCCCGTACCCTCGTGGGCCCACCGGACGTCCGCCGCGAGGCTGCCGGGAGCGGGGTCGCCGCCCAGGCCGGCAAGTCCGGGGATCGTCTGGATCAGACTCCAGATGGCGAGGAGCACGAAGCCGACGAGGGGCAGGGGAACGCCGGCGCCCCGCGGTGCGCGGACGGCCGCGGCGGCGAGGAGCACGACGACGGCGCCGCCCGCCGCCAGGGCGAAGGCGTCGTGCACGCCGCCGATGGCCAGAGGGGCGGCAACGGCCACGGCGCAGGTGCCCGCCGCGATCCGCGGGTACTCAGGTGCCTTCCGCCGCTTCCTGCTCCCGCGGCCCGTAGACATAGTAGCTGTACCGGTACGCGTAGCTCTCCTGCCGCGCGTCCACTTGGTTGAGCACCACGCCGAGCAGGTTCGTGTCTCCTTGGCGCAACACCTGGATCGCACGCAGCAACTCCGCCCGGGTGGTCGATCCGCAGCGGACCACGAGGACCGCACCGTCGACCTGGCGCGCGAGGATCACCGGGTCGGTCACCGGCAGCACCGGCGGGCTGTCGAGGATCACCACGTCGGCGCGCTCGCCCAGATCGTTCAGGACCCGGCGGAACTCCGGCGTGTCGAGCAACTCGGCCGGATTGTCGGGGATCTCCCCGCAGGGCAGGACCCGCAGCGTCTCGGGGGCGTCCTCCTCGGGGTGGTAGAGGGCCGCGTCCAGATCGGCGTCCCCGGCGAGGACCTGGGCGAGTCCCGTGCGTTCGTGACCCACCGGTGGTGGGTAGATTTGATGGATTCGCGGCCGCCGCATGTCCGCGTCCACGATGACGACCCGCTTGTTGGCCTGGCAGAAGCTGATCGCCAGGTTCATGGCCGTCGAACTCTTGCCCTCGGCCGAACTCGGCGACGTGATCATGATGGAGCGCAAAGCCGCGCCACTTTGGGCGAAGGCCAGGGACGTACGCAGGCCGCGGCAACGCTCGGCCATGAGGGAACGCGGAAAGAGCAGGGCGTGCAGATCGCGGCGCCGTCGCTGGGCCCGCACGTTGCCCACGCCAAGGCGCTCGTCCGGAGGCAGGAGCGGCAGCACCCCGAGGACCGGAAGGCCGGTGCCCTCGAGGATGCGTTCGAGGTCGGGCAGGCTGCGGATCCGCAAGTCGCGAAGGTCGAGGCCCACGGCCAGCAACGATCCGAGGCCCATGCCCGTGACGAGCCCCACGAAGGCGAGCAGGGCCACGCGGGGGCTTACGGGTTCGATGGGAACGGTGGCGCGGTCGAGGACCTCGATGTTCTCGGCCTCCACGCGGTTGGTGATCCCCACCTCCGTCTCGCGTTTGGCCACCATGGCGTAGGCCTCGGCGGTGGTCTTGGCGTCGCGTTCGAGTTCCCGGTACTCCCGCTCGAGCTCGGACAGTTCGAGGGCCTTCTTCTGTTCGGCGTCGAGGGAGGCCTGCAACTTGCGCTCGGTGTCGCGGGCGGCCCTCAGGCGTGCGTCGAGGGATTCGATGAGGTCCTTGGCCTCGCGCGCCAGGCGGGCCGTGACCACGTCGTAGCGGGCCTTGGCCTTGCGGTAGGCCGGCGCCTTGGGGCCGTACTCCACCGCCACCTGCTCGAGATCCCGCTCCGCTTCGATCTGTTCGCTGCGCAGGCGCTCGAAGAGGGAGCGCTCGTGCTCGGGCAACATGGTGGCGCCGGCCAGGTTGCCCTCCTTGGCGAGTCGTTTGGCCTGGGCGTAGGCCGCCTCGAGTTCGATGCGGCGTGCCTCGGCCTCCTTGAGCCGCGTGGAGAGGGCCAGGATGCTCTGGGTGATGACGTTTTGGCGGTCGGCGAGGGAGACGCTCGTGATCTCGTGGGCCTGCTTGAAGTCGGCGAGGGCCTTCTCGGCCGCCCGGAGGGCGACGAGGGCCTGCTCCCGTTCCTTCGAAAGGCTCTTGCGCGCGTCCGAGCCGAGGCGCGTCCGTGTGTTGCGGACGTGCTCGAGGTAGGCGTCGACCACCGCGTTCGCCATGGCGGCCGCGATCTGCGGGTCCGGGTAGACGGCGCGCACCTCGAGGACGCGGGAGTTTCGGACCTCGCTGATCGTCACGAGTTCGCGCAGGCGCTCGACCGGGTCGATCTCGGCCATGGCCCGGCGGCGCTCCTCCGGGTCCTCGATGTCGTCGATGCCGAGGAACTCGGGGTCGGTGGCGAGCCCGAGCTTGTCGAGGGCGCGGGCCGCGATGGTGCGGCTGCCCATGATCCGGCGCTGGGTCTGGTAGTACTCGCGGTAGGCGAGCATCCGCCCCTCGGCGTCCTCGGTGACCCCCTTGACCTTGTCGAGCACCTGCGGGCCGCTCATGTGGAGGACGACCGAGGCCTTGGCCTCCCACTTGCGCGGCAACGTGGCTGCGGCCGCGAGGGCGGCGGCGAGCCCGAGGAAGGTGCAGGCGACGACGACCATCCAGCGGCGGCGCAGCACCATGACGAACCGCCACAGCTGTGCGAGACCACCCGCTTCGGTCTCCGGCGCCTCCGGTCCCGTGGGCGCCGCCGGCATGGGATGGGGATCCATGCCCGAACCAGCCTAGCAGGCCGACGGCGCGGTCGAGGCCGGGTTCGGGACGTGCGCGCCGGGCGCATGCTGCTCAGATGTGCTCCCGCGTGGCTCGGAAACGCAGATCCGGCCAGCGTTCCTCGACCCGCTCGAGGTTCCACTTGTTGGGGGCGAGGTAGGTCAGGTCGCCGTGGGCATCCTCGGCGAGGTTCGCGGCGTGTTTGCGCCGAAACTCCTCGAGGAGGCGGCGCGCCTGTGGCCGGGGGACCTCGTCGGCAGGTACGACCCAGCGGGCCAGGGAGAACTCGGTGCCCTCGTAGTCCGCGTCCACGCCGTACTCCTCCTTGAGACGATGGCGCATCACCTCGAGCTGCAGTTGTCCGACCACCCCTACGACGAACGGTCCGCCCGAGATCGGACGGAAGACCTGGACGGCCCCTTCCTCGCCGAGTTGCATGAGGCCCTTGGCGAGGGCCTTGGCCTTGAGCGGGGACTTGAGGGCGACCCGCCGGAAGATCTCCGGAGCGAAGCTCGGGATCCCCGTAAAGCGCATCACCTCGCCCTCGGTGAAGGTGTCGCCGATCTTGATGGTGCCGTGGTTGGGGATCCCCAGGATGTCGCCCGCGTAGGCGTCCTCGGCGATCTCCCGATCCCGGGCGAAGAAGGTCAGGGCGTTGCCGAGCCCTACCTCGCGTCCGAGGCGGCAGTGGAGCGCCTTCATGCCCCGACGGAACCGCCCCGAGCACACCCGTAGGAAGGCCATGCGGTCCCGGTGCTTGGGATCCATGTTGGCTTGGATCTTGAACACGAAACCGGAGAACGCGGCTTCGTCGGGTTCGACCGTACGCTGCTGCTGGGCCTCGTCGGCTTCGGCGTTCCAGGCCGCGGGCCCCACGACGGCCACGCGCGGGCGGGGCGGTGGGGCAAGCCGGATGAAGGTCTCGAGCAGGTGCTGGACGCCGAAGTTGTTGATCGCCGACCCGAACAGCACCGGCGTCTGCCGGCCGGCTCGAAAGGCGTCCAGATCGAATTCGGGGGCCGCCCCGCGGATCAGTTCGACCTCTTCGGCGAGGGCTTCGACGTCGTCGCCGATGTGCCGCTCGAGTTCGGGATCGTCGAGGCCGGTGACGGCGATGGCCGGCGGTGGCTTCGAGCCGTCGCCCCGGGCGAAGAGGTGGAGGGCCCCGGCCTCCAGGTCGAAGACGCCCTTGAACGCCTTGCCCATGCCGATGGGCCACGTCATGGGCACGCACGCCATGCCCAGCTTGGCTTCGATCTCGTCGAGCAGGTCGAGGGGCTCGCGGCACTCGCGGTCGAACTTGTTGACGAACGTGATGATCGGGGTGTCGCGCATGCGACAGATCTCGACGAGCTTCTCCGTGCGGGACTCGACGCCCTTGGCGCCGTCGATGACCATCAACGCGGCGTCCACGGCGGTCAGGACGCGATAGGTGTCCTCGCCGAAGTCGGCGTGGCCGGGGGTGTCGAGCAGGTTCACCACGGCCGGGGGATGGTCCTCGGGCCACTCGGGCAGGCGGTAGGGGAACGTCATGACGGAGGTCGTCACGGAGATCCCCCGCTCCTGCTCCATCTTCATCCAATCGCTGACGGCGTGCCGGGCCGCACGCCGCGCGCGGATCGCCCCGGCCACCTGGATGGCACCACCGAAGAGGAGCAGCTTCTCGGTGAGGGTCGTCTTTCCGGCGTCCGGGTGGCTGACGATGGCGAAGGTGCGGCGCAGCGAGATGGCGGTGCGCCCCTCGTCGGGGAGGCGTGGGATGCTGGAGTCGGCCACGGGCGCCGTGCCATAGCAAAGATCGGGGCGCAGGGCCTGCCGGCAGGGGTCGTCCGTGCGCGGTACGCAACGTCGCGCTGGGACGTCGGACGCCGCCATCGTGTGAGGAACCTCAGTTATGCATGTTTTACGGTTCGAAACGCCGTTTGCGCAGGTACCATGGTCTCATGGCGGAAGACCGTGTCAACGAGGCGAACCTGGACACCAAGGTGGCAGAGCCGGCGGACGCCGACGCACGGGCCCTCGCGATCCTCGATGCGGTCCTTGGCATGGCGGCGGAGGTGGTGCTCGACCTCGACGTCACCTGGAACCAGGCGCGGGAGCGCTTCGGCAAGGTGCTCTTCGAGCGGGCGGAGGAGCGCTACGGTACGGCGCCACGGATCGCCGCGGCCCTCGACACGAGCCTGCGCACGGTCAAGCAGTATCGGCACCGTCGCCGCGAAGAGGTGGAGGAACCCCCCGAACCGACCTTCAACATGCGGCGGCGGATCCTCCACCTTCTCGACGACGGTCCGAGGACGCTGGTCGAGCTCGAGCGGATCCTGCCGGCCGGTTCGGACACCAACCGAGTGCGCTCGGCCGTGGCCTCCCTCGTGGAGGACGGACTCGTCACCTACGACCGCGCCACGGACATGGTCCGCCGGGCGGAGGCGGCCTTCGTGCCCTGGTACCGGCGGCCTGAACTCCATCCGGGTGCGCAAATGGACGCCTTGTGCCGGGGCTTTGCACGCTTGCTCGGGACTCGATTGACGCCGAAGGGCGAACGTGCCTCGCAGCCGGCCTTGCTGATGGCGGTGATGCACCACATGCCGCCGGAGTTGGTGCGCGCCTACCAGGAGGAGTTCGTCCGTATGGTGCACGCGTTCGACACCGCGTGGACCGAGCGGTTGGCGGCCCTCGGTATCGTGGCCGATGCACCGGCCTCGCCCGACGACGACGGCGGGTTGGTGCGGGCGGGGGCTGCGCTGGCCGTCGGGGACATGGGAGAACCGCTCGATGCCTCCACCCTCGGCAAGTTGCGGCGGCGCGATCCCCGGATCATGGCGTTCGCCGACCGCGCGCCACCGAGCTACCTGCGCTACTTCCGTGGCGAAGGCGCCGAGGAGACGACCTCCACGGATCCGCCGGCTTCGAGCTGACCGTGCGCCGGGGGTATCATCGCAAGCGATGCGCGCGACCGTTCTCGCCACGGCCCTCGTGCTCGCCGGTTGCCACGCAGGCGACGCGGGGGTGTTGAGTGGCACCGAAGGGGCGAGCGGCACCTCGGGCGCGGCGGCCGAGACGGGCACCGCGAGCGCGACGGACGGCGGTGCCGCCAGTGCGGGCGGGACGGGATCGTCGGCCTTCGACGTACCGCCCGTGTGCGAGACGCCCGCGCTCGACGAGCAGGGCCTGCTCGAGGCCGGGGAACAGCGTCCGGGGGTCGCTCTGCCGAGATGTACCCGGCATCGGTACTTCGTCGTCGCGGCGGCGTCTTCGGCCCACCACGTGCAGGTGACGGCCGACGGCCCGGTGCGGGTGTCGTTGCGCTACCCCGACGATTCGGGCAACGAGCCGCCGCTTGCCTTCGCCGAGGGGGCGGGGCTCGTCGACGTGCCCCTCTATGCTCCCCGATCCGGCGAGTTCGCCGTGTGGATCGAGAGCGAGGACGGCTCCCCCCGCACCTACGACGTGGCGTTCGCGTGCACCGCTGCATGCGACCTCGAGACGACCCGGTTTCCCGTGTTGTTCGTCCATGGTTGGACTGGATTCCTGCAGATCGGTCCGGTGGAGTACTTCTACGGCGTCGGCGAATACCTCGGCGACCGAGGATTTCCGGTGTTCTTCCCGGTGCTCGATCCCTACAACGGACACGAGGTCCGGGGCGCCCAACTCGCCGAGGCCATCGACGGCATCTTGGCCCAGGCCCGGGCCCGCAAGGTCGACGTCATCGCCCACAGCCAGGGCGGGCTCGATGCGCGTTACGTGATCAGCACCCTCGGCTACGGGGACCGCATCGATGCCCTCTACACGGTGGCTACGCCCCATCGCGGCACGCCCTTGGCCGACATCGCCCTCGGCCTGCAGGACGGCCCCGCGGGCACGGCCCTTGCGTTCCTGCTCGAAACCGTGGGTGCGACCGGCGGCTTCGACTCCGACGCCGAGGCCTCCTTCTGGTCCCTGTCGGAGACCTTCGTGCAAGGATCGTTCAACCCGGCGAACCCCGACGACCCGCGGGTGGACTACCACTCGTGGATGGGCCGCACCTGCCTTTCGGAGCTGTCGTGCGGGGACGTGGTGGATGCACCGATCCTGACGGGATACGAAATTCTCACGCAGGTGGCCGGCGACAACGACGGCGTCGTTCCGGTTTCGAGCGCGCCCTGGGGCGAATATCACGGCACGGTCCCCGCGGACCACTTCGACGAGGTCGGTCAGGTGGCCGGCGCCACCGGATCCCAGTTCGACCACCTGGCGTTCTACCTCGATCGGGTACGGGACCTGCGGGACGCGGGGCACTGATCCGGCGCGCTAGACCGGCACCACGCACACGCCCACGTGGTCCCACATGGGATCGGGCGACTGCCAGTCCACGCACATCATGGTCGGGTCGTAGCCGGGGCATGGATCGGGTTCGCCCAAGTTGCAGTAGCTCGTGCAGCAGAATAGGAACGTGCAGCCCGGCACCAGGTCCGCGGGCACGCAGGCAAGTCCCGGCTCGCAGTCGTTGGCGAGGGCGCAGGCGCCGAACATGGGCACCCGGTCCCCGGGCGGCGGCGGGGCGCAGAGGAAACCGCTCATCCCCGAGGCCGTGGGCGAGTCGGGGATGCAACTCCACCCGGGGCGTGCACAATCCTGCAGCAGCGGGTCGCACTGGTCCATGCAGATGGGCACGACCGGGGCCCCGGGCAGGTTCTCGAAGAAGGGCTTGCACGTCTGTCCCGGCGGGCACGGCGTCGGGGCCTCCACGTTGCACAGCTCGCCGCAGACCCCCGAGAGGGTGTCCGGGTCGTCCTGGACGCACACGGCCCCCGCGTCGCAGTCGTCGAGGCAACTGCCGTCGTACTCCTGGATCGAGCAGTCTTCGCCCACCTGTTTGGGGGCGTCGACGAGCGGGCAGCACTTGGTCTCGTCGGGCACCCGATCCGGGTCCGCCGACCAGGGCATGCACTTGAGGTCGGGGGACGTGCAGTCCTGCTCCCACAGGATGCACTCGCCGTCCTGCCCGCCGCCCGTGGTCGTGCCGCCCGTGGTCGTGCCCGCAGAAGTCGACGCGGCCGTGGTGCTCGAAGTCGAAGGGCCGGTCGAGCCCGCGGTGCCGGACGGATCGCCCGCGCCGCCGCCCTGGCATGCGGCCACGAGCACGGCGCACCCGAGGAAGGGGGGAAATCGGCGTGGCACCACCACGACTCTAGCGTACCGTATGGGCGCCGGGCACCGCTGGGATGGCGCGCAAGCCCCCATGGTAGGTTGGCCGCGGATGGCTATCGTACCTTCCGTCGACGCGAAGGCCCTCTTGGCTGCGGCGGGGCATCGTCCTTGGCCCCTTCCGCCTGGACGTTGGCTGCTCGCCCAGCGGTGGGAGGATCTGGCCTTCGTCCACTACGAGGTGGATCCGAACGCGTTGGCGCGTCGCCTGCCCGACGGCCTCGAACTCGATACCTGGGAAGGTCGCGCCTTCGTCGGGGTCGTGCCCTTCGAGATCACGTTCGATCGCATGTTCGGTCGCGTCGCACCGCCCGGAGCCGACCGATTCTGCGAGCTGAACGTGCGCACCTACGTGCGGGTCGGTGATGCCGCCGGGGTCTACTTCTTCAGCCTCGACGCTGCGAGCCGGGTCGCCGTGTGGGGCGGCCGCACGTACTATCGGCTGCCCTACGTCCATGCCGACATGGAGATCCGGCGCGACGGCGAGAACGTCGCCTACCGATGTGTCCGCCGGGGTGCGCCCGAGGTGGCCTTCGAAGGCCGCTACGGTCCCACGGGCCCCGTCGCTCCCGCCGATCCGGGGAGCCTCGAGGCCTTCTTGACCGAGCGCTACTGCCTCTTCACGACGGATCGTCGCGGTCGGGTCTACCGCTGCGACATCCACCACGCGCCGTGGCCCCTTGCCCCCGGGTGCGCGGAGATCGAGCGCGACACCATGCTGGCGCCCGTCGGCATCGAGCCACAGGGGCCGCCGACCTGCGTGCACGTCTCGCGATCGATCGACGTCCTGATCTGGCCGCTTCGCGGCGTCCGCTAGGCCGAAGGCCCGGACACGACGGCCGCGACGATGGCCTCGTCGACCCCGAACTTGCGCAGGAAGTCGGCGCGCTCTTGCTTCATGCGCCCGACCCAGTCCCGGTAGACGTCCATCCGGCCCTGGGCCTCGAAGAAGCGCCGGGGCTCGAGGATCTCGGCGCTCACGGCCGCGACCAGGTCGGCGTTGTCGGGATGGTCGGGGTCCACGATCTCGTAACCGAAGTCCGGGTCGCGCTTCCAGCGGATCCGCCCGGCGATGAGGGCCTCGAGCATGGCCGACGAGTGGCGGATCTTCACTTTGAGCGCCTTGCCTGCCTTCACGTCCGCGGCGTCGCCGCCCACGTATCCCGTGTTCATCATCCACATGACGATGTCGGGCGGGAACGTGGCCGCCAGCTCCGAGAACCGACTGGCCTGGAGTTTGTGGGAGTAGGGGAAGAAGGGTTGGGTGAACGGCGAGCGCGTCTTGCCCCGCTCCTTGCCCGCCGCCGAGGTCTTGCTCGTCTCGCCGAGCATGAGGTAGCCCGCCGCCTGTTCGGGGGAGACGAAGCGAACGATCCCCGGCGTCGCGGCGTCGGGCCCCTCGTCCCGGTTCAGGATGCCGAGGGAACGCAGGGGCGGCAGGTCGTGCAGGTCGGCCGCCTCGTCGAGGGCCGCAAGCGGCACGATGGACCGACCGTTCTCGGTCCAACAAACGAAGTCCCAGCCGTCCTTGGGGACCGTTCCGTCCATCACCTCCCCGGCGGACACCTTGCCGGCGACGTAGGCGTCCACGTTCTCGGCGGGCGCACCCGTGCCCACCAGGATGTCGCGCAACCGGGCGACGTCCTCCGGGGTGAGCGTCGTCTTGGAGAAGTCGGGGCGGCCGTCGGCTTCGAGGTAGACGTTCTCGAGCCAGGCCGAGGGGTTCATGGTGCCGCGGTAGATGACGGGCTCGCTCTCCTCGGTGAGCCCGAAGGTCTTGGCGAAGCACCCGTTTTCGGTGACCGAGATCTCGCCCTTGGGCCAGATGGCGATCATGTCGTCCTGGATCGGCAGGGCCGCGTCACCTTGCTTGCTGAAGGTCGTGGTCGTCTTGCCGGTGCCCGAAAGGCCCAAGATCCCCATGGTCAGCCGGTCCCCACCGCTGTGACGGATCTCCTTGGCCCCGGCGTGCATGAGTAGACCACCGTTCGCATAAACCCACGCGGCCAGCATGCGCAGGGCGCCCTTCTTGCTCTCACCGAAGTAGTCCGGCCCCATGACGTAGGTCACGAAGTTGTCGAGATCGACCACGATGGCCTGGCCGCCGGGCATGTCCGGCCGGAAGTCGGGGGTGTAGACAAGGCGCATGGCCGGGGCGAAGGGCGTCGCGAGCTGCTCGGGGGGCTCGACCTCCTCACGCGGGAAGGCGAGCACCTGCTGCATGCCGGCGATGTTGGCCCCGTCGAGGGTGTAGAGCCACTGCACGGGCATGGCGTAGGTGCCGAGCCCTACGTAGCCCTCGATGGCGATGAGCTTGCCCTTGTCGCGCACGTATTCGGCCTGGGCAGCGATGAGGGCCTCGGCCTTCGCGGGCTCGATGGTCTTGTGCGAGTAGCCCTCGCCCCACGTGCCGCGGTCGATGACGTAGGTGTACTTGGCCATCCGCGCCTTGTTGCGCGCGATCTTGTCGAGGCTGCCCATGGCCGTCCGAAGACAGAAGGGCGCGTGCTCGAAGGCAAGGCTGCGAAGCTCCTCCTGCGTCGGGTTGCGAAGCACCTCGACGTCGAAGGGGATCTCGGGCTGGGTGGGGCGACGGAGTTCTTGGGTCATCTCGGAAGACGTCCTCGGCGGATGGCGGGGGCGATACCATGCCGCATAGCCCGATGCCATAGGGCATGGGCCGGCGGGCGTAGCCCATTGCGTCGTCGCTCCACCGACCCGGGTGGATCCCTCCGGACGCGATTTTGCGCGAAGGGCGCCAGATCAGCGGCCACCGCGGGGTCAGCGCGGCTGCACGTAGGCAAGGCGCATGCGACCGCCCGGTCGCAGGCTCACCGGATAGCTACGCGTGTGGCGGCCCAGATCGATGCGTACCGTGCCGTGGACGGGGGCCTCACCGGAGTTGATCACGTCCACGAAGGATGGTCCGAAACGGTCCGCCGCCACGACGGGTGCGCCGAGGGCCTGGTGGACCCGGCTGCGGATCGGCCAGGGCGTGCCGTCGAGCCTGCCCCCCGTCGAGACCAAGGCGATCTCCAGGTGCTCGGGGCGCGGGCCCTGCCAGACGATCGTGAGCCGTCCTTCGGGAAGGCCGGGCGCGAAGGGGTTCCACGTCGCCTCGCCGCGGGCGAGCATCCCGGCCAGCTCGTCGAGCGCCGCGCGCAGCTCGCGGTCCCGTGCGGGACTTTCGTGCACCAGGGCCGCTCGTCCCCGCGCTTCGTCGAGCACGGCGCGGGCGCGGTCGGCCCGACCGCCGTACTCGCGCACCAGGCATCCCACGAGCATGTGCCAAACGGCCTCGCGGCTCGGGTCGATGCTCGCGGCGGCGCGCAAGTGGGAGCAGGCCCGCTCGAAGTCGCCGGCGCGCCCGAAGACCCCCGCCATGCGCACGTGGTCGTCGCGGCGGAACGGTGCCGCGTCGAAGGTGCCGGCGCGTACGCGGTGGGCCACGTGGTCACCGGCGAGGGTGAGGGCGTCGGCGAGGGCCTCGATGGCGCCGGGGTGATCCGGGTCGGCTTCGATCCAAGCACGGGCATAGGTGACGGCCTGGGGGTCTCCCGCCGCGATGGCCGTGCGCACGAGACGTTCGTGGAGTCGGCGCGACGTCGGTCGGGCGTCCCGTTCGGCAAGGATCCCGGGGAGCATGCGGGCGAGCGCTCGGGTCGTCGTCTCGGGGGCTTCGATGCGCCCACGCGGCCCCATGCGGCCAGGCCGTCGCCGGGATCGCCGCACGCCCGGCCACGGGTCGTGGACGCGTGACGGGTCGGCCGCATCCTCGAGAGGCCGCGGTCCGCGGGTGCTGGCGAAGCGGTCGGCTCCGCCGGCGCCCGTGTCCGCGCCGTCGAGTTCCTGTTCCCGTGCTTCGGGCGTGCCGGCGAGCTGGATGTCGTCGGCGTCCGTCGGCTCGAGGCCGCCCAAGCCCTCGCCCGAGCCGCCGCGGCGGTCGGCACGCGCGGGGGCGGCGGGGGGCTCGGCCTCGGAGGCTGCCGCCGGTCGGCCGGGCATCGCGCCACCGGCCGGCTCACCCATGGGCGCCGCCTTCGGACGAGCCTTGGCCGCGGCGCGCTTGGCCTTCTTGGCAGGTGCTGGCGCCGGGGTGATCGGGGGGCGCTGGGGCTCGGGTACACGGGACTTGCGCTTGCGTCGCTTGGGCTTCTTGTGAAGGCCGAAGCGGCGATACATGGCTTCGTTCTCGAGGACGAGCAGGGCCGTGAAGCGGGACAGGACGCCGAAGGTGCGGGAGAGCCGGACGATCTCGTCCTTGGCCGCGTAGCCGCGGGCCGCGGTCACGGCGTCGATCTCGTCCTTGGCCCACAGGTGGGCGATCTGCCGGGCGGCGGGATGATCGGTCGGGGAGAGATCGGCCCGCAGCGTCGCCTCGAAGCGCACCGGCGCACCACTGGCGTCACGCCCGGAGATCCGCACCGGGCCGGTGAAGATCGGCGAAAACCCGTGTGGGCCGTCCGCCACGCGTGCGGTGAACGTCAGGATCTGCCCCGGTCGCACGGCGCGGGGGCCCGCGGGGTGGATGTCCTCCAGCATGGGAGGAAGCGACACCTCGGCGCCGCGCAAGGGCGGGACCGCGAGTCGGACGGCCAGCTCGCGGACGGCGAGGTCGAGGTCGTCGGTGGGGCTTGCGGCGATCACGTCTCCCCCGCTCCTGCGCGCGACCGATTCGAGGAGCAAGAGGTCCGCCCGGCTGCCGAGGGCGACCGCCTCGAACTCGACGCGGTCGAGCACGTCGGCGTGGCGGCGCAGGAGTTCGTCGGTGGCAAGCTCCCCGGACGTCGGGACGCCGTCGCCCAAGTAGACGACGACGGTGCGGCGTCCGGTGCCCCCCACGACGTCGGCCGCCGTTCGGATCATGTGACCTACGTCGCTGGCGCCGGCGAGCACCTGGGCGTCGAGGAACGAAAGGATGCGTTCGCGTCGATCGGCGCCGAGGGGCGCGAGGGCGCCGGGCGCCACGTCGCAGGCGGTGTCGCAGGCGAGGACGGCCACGCGGTCCTCGGGACCGAGATCGTACGAGACCGCTTCGAAGATCCCGCGGGCGGCCGTCCACAGGGAAGGCGCCGTGCCGTGGCTCCGGTCGAAGACGAACACCACGTCCGCAGGCGGGCGTGCCGCCGGCGCGGGCAGTTCGGGGCGAACCGTGGCGAGCACGTAGGCGCGGCCGTCCGGGCCCACGCCGCCCTGGGCGAACACCCCTTCGGGCATGGCGGGCGCGGGGACGTCGAGGCCGACGGGGTGCGCCGGCGCGAAATCGCGGGCCTCGGCCCGCACGACCACGTCCGAGCCTTGGACGGCGGTCGTGGGCGCGTCCAGGAGGGGCACGATCTCCTCGCCCGAGGGCAGGGCCCGCGTGTCCACCCGGCCTTCGAAGACGAACCGGCCGATGCGCGTGCCCTCGGCGCCGCTGTCCGAACCGCCGAACGGGTAGCGATAGGCCATCGTGGTTCCGGAGATCGGGAGGACCTCGGTGTAGTGCAGCCGGATCTTCCGCGTTCCACCCGGTGGGATCGGAAACACGCGCATCTTGAACAGGCTGCCGTGTTGCCATTCGAGCAGGGCGGGGTCCCGCGGCCGTACGGCATCGACGATCTCCCGGTAGATCCGGCGGGCGCGGACCTTCTCGACGAACTCGCCCTTCATCCATCGGTCGCCGACCAGCAGTTCGAGCCCGGAGATCGACGCCCCGGCCGGAATGGGGAAGACGTAGCGCCCCTCGAGGCGCTGGGCCCGGTCGTTGCGAAACGTCTGCTCGACCGTGGTCACGGCTACGCGCCCGGAGATCGACACGAAGACCTTCTGCTCCTCGACTTGGAGGGCCTGGAACGGCTCGTTGGTGCCGGGAACCCGCGCCGTGAGGGAGCCGATGCCGGGCGGGGCGTCCTCGGCGAGTCGGCGCGCCTCGTCGAAGACCATGGCCCACGTCGTCCGTTCGAGGGGAGCGAGGCTGAGCAGGGGGCGCTGGGAGGGGGCCTCGGCGAGGGGCGTCTGGAGCGTGGCTCCTGCGCCGAGATCCATGCGTTCGCCCCCCGTCACCACGACCGCGTGGCCGTGGACGACGGCGTAGTAGTTCGTTTCGCCGTCCCGCTCGGCTTGGGCCTGGCCCACCTCGACGGTGAGCACGTCGTCTCCGACGCGCAGGGAGATCGGCGGTGCGCCGGGCGGGACGTCCGAGAGGATGCGGCCGGTCTCGAGCGTGACCCGACCTTCGGCGTCGAGGTGCACCTTGCTCGCCCCGTCGAGTCGAAGCGTTCGTCCATCACCTGCCGACAACTCCACCAACGTGCCGGGGCCGGTCTCGTAGGTCGCCCCCGGTTCGAGCCTCGCCCCGGGTCCGAGGAAGGCGCCTTGGGGGAGGTTGCCGCCGCCAAGGCCGCCGGGCCCCTGGACGCGCGCCACCTCGAGGGCGACCGGAGCCACCTCCGGGGCGCCGGCCGCCGGGGCGCCGCCCGGCCCTTCGGCCACCGGTTGCTTGCCGGAACACCCGGCCCAGAGGAAGACGCCGACCAGGGCGAGCAGGCCGAGCAACGACGCATGGGAGAAGCACGAACGGGGCATGGCAGTCCTCCGAGGGCCACGGCAACGCACGCAACCGACGAGCGGTCTACGGCAACCCCACGATACGCCCCAACCCACCCGCCGTCTCC
>RFGU01000071.1 GCA_003696955.1 Deltaproteobacteria bacterium
GCCGGAGAACCGCCCGAACGAAAGGCGAAGATCGTGGCCGACCGCGGCGAGCAGGCCGCGCTTGAAGGTGAAGACGCGAAGCGTCGCGGTCGTCGGCGCCACCCGTCGCACCCCTAGAGGTGGGTGAGGAAGCGGCGCATCATCTCCTGCACCACCTGGGTCTGGGCGAGGTCCACGGCACGGTCGAGGACCCCAGAGCGGAGGAGCTTGCGGAACGCCCCGCCGGCCCAGAAGGACGGCGAGAAGGCCGCTGCACAGCGGGCCGTGTAGATCTGCATGGCGGCCGCCTCGGGCACCTTGCGGCGGATCACGTCGCGCAGGGCGTCGGCGGCCCAGATCCCCGAGCGCATGCCGAAGCTGATGCCCTCGCCGGTGGCGGGGTGGGTCATGCGCCCGGCCTCGCCGACCACGACGCGGCCCGGCGAGTGCAGGTGCCCGATGCGGTAGGTGTAGACGATGGGGTGGCCCTTCCACGCACCGACCTGCTCGGCGTCGGCCAGGCGGTCGGCGTAGTAGGCGTCGAGGAAGGCCTGGAAGAGCTTGCGGGCGTTCTTCTTGCCGTCGCGGTCCTCGTAGGTGATCCCGATGTTGACGCGCTCCTCGGTCTCGGGGAAGAGCCAGCCGTAGTAGGGCTCGACCATCTTGTCGAAGATCATCTCGATGGCCTTGGGCCGAAACGGGACGTTCTTCCACCAGCCCATGATGGCCCGGATCTCCCGCTTGGGGCCGAGGTCCGCACCCCACTTGGAGTGGGCGCCGTTGGCCACGACGCAGTAGCGAGCGCGGACCGTGCGGCCGTCGGCGGCCCGGATCCCACACCAGCGGCCGTCTTCGACGATGGGCTCCTTGGCCCGGAACTCGGGTAGGAACGTGACGCCGGCGGCCTTGGCGGCCTTGAAGATCTGGTAGTCCATGTCGCGACGCAGGCACACCACGGCCTGGGTCTTGCCGCCCGGCGCGTCGAGGAAGACCTCGCGCTTGCCCGGGGTCACCAGGCGGATCCCGGAGATCGGATAGGCCAGGCGTTCGATGTCCTCCCACACCCCGAGTTCCTTGACGGCCTTGATCCCGCGGGGGGACAGGGCGCTGCCGCAGGTCTTGTCGCGGGGAAAGTCGTGGGCGTCGACGAGGACCACGTCCTCGATGCCGTTTTGGGCCAGGCGCAGGGCCGTCGCCGAGCCGGCCGGACCGGCTCCGATGACGACGACCTGGGCATCGTAGGTTGGGGGCGTTTCCGTCATGGCGATGCGTGGAGCCTGGTGTGGTGGGGCGATCTCAGGTGCCTTCGGCCTCGGCGCGGGGCTTGGCGCGCCGGGTCGAGGCCGGGCGCATCATGCCCTGGCGCGTGAAGAACTCGTAGGCGTCCTCCACGGCCTTGCGGATGGAGGTGGGCCGAAACCCGAGTTCCCGCTCCGCCTTGGAGGTGTCGGCGCGCCGGCCCATGCGCAAGATGGCGATGGCCCCGGGGGTCAGCCGCTGGGGGACGTTGGGGAAGTAGCGGGAGAGGACGCCCGAGTAGACCCCCGTCACGCCCGCCATCAACCGACTGGGGATCTTGAGCATGGGGCGCTTGAGGCCGGCGGCCGCCTCGAAGTGTTCGAGGAGGTCGTCCAAGGTCTGGAAGGCCGTGGCGAAGATGTACTTGTGGCCGCGGCGGCCGCGTTGCATGGCGAGGAGGTGCCCTTCGACGATGTCGTGGGCCGCCACGAAGGGAAAACCGCCCGGCACGTAGGCCCGGAGCTTGCCGTTGACGTAGTCGCAGAAGGTACGGCCGAGCCTGGAGGGAATGTAGTCGTGGGGCCCGACGATGGCGCAGCTCGTCGCGATCACCACGTCGAGGCCCTCGGCGACGAACTTGAGGGCCTCGTGCTCGGCCTGGGCCTTCGTGCGGGCATAGGGGAGCACCTGCCCGAAGGGCCAAAAGGGCATGTCCTCGTTCGAGGGCTTCGAGGGGTCGTTCGGGTCGTAGCCCACCGCCGAGAAGGACCCGGAGAGCACCACCCGCTCGACGCCGTTTTCGAGGGCGGCCTGCATCACGTTGCGGGTACCGATGACGTTCGTCTCGAACAACTCCTGGTACTCGCCGGCGCTCGGGCTCAGCGTCGAGACCTTGGCGGCGACGTGATAGACGTGGGTGCATCCGCGAACGAGCCGCCGCATGGCCTCGAGGTCGCGGACGTCGCCTTCGACGATCTCCAGCGGCAGCCCCTCGAGGCCGCGGTTGTCGTCCCCCGGACGGGCGAGGGCTCGGACCTCGTGGCCTTCGTCGAGCAGCCGACGCACCAGGTTCGCGCCGAGGTGGCCCGCGCCTCCGGTCACGAAGATCCGACCCATCTTGCGCGGGTCGACGACCACGGGATTGGCGGCGTCGCTCGTCACGGGCGGCTTGGTACCACCGATGCGCGTGGCGCGTCGTGCGCTACGTGGTGCGGATCACATGCCGAGTCGCTCGGCCAGCCACGCCAGCTTGGCCCCCACCTGGTCCCCGCGGACGAACGTGCGCACGAGTTGGCCGAGGGTGCGATGCACGACGACGTCGGGCTCGGGCACACCGCCGGCCCGGTGCCACAGCGCGAGGCGGACCTGGCTCATGGCCGTGGTCGTGCGGGCGCAGATCTCGGGGTCGTCCTCTTCGAAGAGCCCCGATGCCATACCGTCCCGGAACGCCTGGGTCATCATCGCAAGGCCGGTCTTCCACGCGCGGGTCTGGGGCGGAGTGCGCAGTTCGTCCGTGGTGCCCCACGGGACCCCCTCGCGCAGCTCGAGGCGCAGGAAGTTCGGGTGATCCATGTGGAAGCGCAGGTAGCGCTCGATCCCGAAGCAAAGCCGAGCAAGGGGGTCGGACGGAATCGGGCCGGCCTCGAGCACGGTGCGGAGCAGCTCGCCGAGTCGTAGCTCCTGTACCGCGCAGAAGATCTCCCACTTGCCGGGGAAGACGCCGTAGAGGGTGGTCAGGGAGACCCCGGCCTCGCGGGCGAGGTCCTGTACCTTCGTGGCGTCGTAACCCCGCTCGGCGAACGCACTTTCTGCGGCTGCCAGGATCGCCGCGCGATAGCCGGCACGACGATCGCCTTCGTCGTGACGTGACGCATCGTCCGTGCGTTCGCTTGCCGTCGGATCGGTTGACACGGCTTGGCCCGTCGCATAGTACGCCTTGCACAGCGGAATGACGGTTCCGCCCGTGCGGCGGCGCCAACGGCCCGTCTGCGACCACCACGAGGAACGACGCCATGCCCGACGTGCCGACGAAAGCCTCCTGTCCGCCACCGAGCTTCGACGAGGCCAAGAACCGCAGGCAGCGCGCCCGTGCGGCCGGGATGGACCCCAACTACTGGTATGCCGTCGGCCGCTCGGCCGATCTCCGCAAGGGCCAGGTGATGGCCACCCGCTTCTGGGGGCAGGACATCGCCGTCTTCCGCGGCGAGGACGGGCGCCTGCGGGCGGTCGAGGATCGCTGCGCCCACCGCCACATCAAGCTGTCGACGGGCGAGGTCGTGGGCTGTCGCCTGGTCTGCCCCTATCACGGTTGGGAGCACGACGGCGACGGCAACGTCAAGATCCCCCACGACCTCTTCGGGCGCCCGGAGCCGCGGCTGCGGATCCGCAGCGTGCCGGTCAAGGAGCGCTACGGGCTCGTCTTCATCTTTCCGGGGGATCCGCAGCTCGCCACGGTGCGCGACGTGCCCACGATCCCGGAACTCGAAGGGGACGACCCGTGGCCCCACGCCATCGTCCAGTTCGACTGCGAGGGGCATTTCTCGATGCTCCTCGAGAACGTCAGCGACTTCACCCACGGGTTCCTCCATCGCAAGTATCAGCCCTTCTACGGCCAGGATCTCCTGCGCCTCGACGTCCACGAAGATCGGGTCGAGGTCGAGTACGCCACCAAGGTCGCGGCCGGGCGGCTGCAGGATGCCTTCGTGCGGCGCCTGCCCACCGATCGCAACCGCATGGTGGCCTGCTACGACTACCCGTATCATTGGTCCAATACGGACGATCGCATCAAGCACTTCCTCTTCACGCTGCCCAAGGACGAACGCAGCAACCGCCACATCTTCATCTTCTACCTGCACCCCGACGGCATGAAGCTTCCGGGGGTGCCCGGACGCCTGCCCCGGCCCGTGCTCAAGGCCATGATGGCCTTTGCGCGCAAGTTCACCCTCGAGCCCCTGCTCGGGCAGGACGTGTGGGTGATCGGCCACGAGCAGGAGGGTTGGGACGCCCACCACGACAAGCCGGCGCCCGAACTCAGCCCCGTGGTCAAGGCGTTCCAGGACCTGACGATTCGCAAGTGGCGGGAGCACCTCGAGCGGACCGGCGGGAGCGATCTCGTGCGTGTGCGGCCGTGTCGCCCCTCCTCCGGTGCGGAGGCGGGAACATGAATCGTCCCCTCGAGATGGCCGCCGCGCCGCGGGATCGGATCGAGTGCGTGGCGGCGGCCACCGGTGCACCCCTCGGGAGCGTGCCCGTGGACGATCCCGCGTCCGTGCGGGCGGCGGTGTCGCGTGCCCGACGTGCGCAGCACGATTTCGCCCATGCCGATTTCGCCCGAAGGCGCCGATTGCTCGGGCGGCTCTCCGACCGGATCGTGGAGGAGATCGACACGATCTGCGGATGGGTGGTGGAGGACTCGGGCAAGACCCGCGAGCACGCCCTGATGGGCGAGGTGTGGCCGGTGCTCGAGAAGTTGCGCTGGACGATGCGCCACGGCGAGCGGCACCTCGCGCCAGAGCGGGTGTCGCCGGGGATCTTCGCCCACAAGACGGCCTACCTGCGCTACGAGCCCCTCGGGGTCGTGGGCGCCATCGTCCCGTGGAACTATCCCTTCCAGAACCTCCTCGGGCCCATCGTCACCGCGCTCTTCGCGGGCAACGCCATCGTGCTCAAGCCGTCGGAGCACGTGGCCTTCTCCTCCGAGAAGATCGCGGGGCTCGTGCGCGAGGTGCTGCGCGAGGCCGGAGAGGACCCCGATCTCGTCCAGATCGTGCAAGGCTACGCCGAGACCGGCCAGGCCCTCATCGCCGCCGGGATCGACGGGTTGCTGTTCATCGGATCGGTCCAAAACGGCAAGAAGGTGCTCGCCGCCGCCGCCGAGCAGGTGATCCCCGTGGTGCTCGAGCTCGGGGGCAAGGATCCCTTCATCGTCTGCGACGACGCGGACCTCGAGCAGGCGGTCCACGGGGCCTTCGCCGGCTGCTTCATCTCGGCGGGGCAGAACTGCGTGGCCGCCGAGCGCCTGCTCGTTCACAAGGACGTCTACGATCGCTTCGTCGCCCGCGTGGCGGAGCTTGCATCGAAGCTGCGCCAGGGGCCGCCCGGGCTCGAGCGGGTCGTGGACGTCGGCGCCATGACGACGCCCATGCAGCGGGAGATCGTCGAGCGGCTCGTCGCCGACGCCATCGCCAAGGGGGCGCAGGTCGTCGCCGGTGGCGAGCCGGTACGTTCGGCCGGCGGCAACTTCGTCGCGCCGACGGTGCTCGCCGACGTGCGGCCGCACATGGACATCTTCCGCGAGGAGGTCTTCGGGCCGGTCATGTGCATCACCAAGGTGGTGGACGACGAGGACGCGGTGGAACTGGCCAACGCGACGGCCTACGGCCTCGGGGCGTCGGTGTTCTCCCGCGACCTCGAACGGGCGCGGCGGATCGTGCGCCGGCTCGAGGCGGGCATGTGTGCGATCAACGACTTCGGGGGGCTCACGTACATGGCGCAGGATCTCACGTTCGGCGGCGTCAAGGCCTCGGGGTTCGGGCGCATGAACGGCCGTGACGGCCTGCGGGCCATGTGTCGGCAGAAGTCCGTTCTCGACGAGCGCGTGCCCCTGGGCATCGCGAACAAGCTCTTCCCCGTGGGCCCCAAGGACTACCAGCGCATCGCGGCGGCGGTGCGGATGATCTACGGCCGCGGCCTCGGTGCCCGATTGCGGGGCGCTGCACGGTTGGTCCGCGGTCTCGGTTCGTCTTCGTCATGAGCGAGACCTTCGACTACATCGTCATCGGGGGCGGTGCGGCCGGCTGCGTCGTGGCCGGTCGCCTCGCCGAGGCCGCCGCCGGCCGGATCCTGCTGCTCGAGGCGGGGCCGGCCCCCGAGGAGCACCCCGAGACCCTTTCCGCCGACGGGTACAAGCACGCCTTCGTCAACGACGCCCTCTTCTGGGACCGGTTCACGGTGCCCCAGAAGGCTGCGGGGAACCAGCGCTTCTTCGTGGGCACGGGCCGGGTGCTCGGCGGCAGCGCGGCCGTCAACGGCATGGTCTACACCCGCGGCGACGCCCGGGACTTCGCGTCGTGGCCGGCGGGTTGGCGCTGGGAGGACGTGGTGCCCGACTACGAGGCACTCGAGGCCCGATTGCGTCCGCGCCCGAGGCCGCCGACCAAGTGGACCGAGGCGTGCATCGACGCCGCCGTGGCCCGAGGCATGCGCCGGTCGGAGGATCTGAACGACGGCGATCTCGGCAACGTCATCGGCTACGAGACGATGACCTACGATGGTGATCGTCGGCGCAACTCGTACGTGGCGTTCATCGACGAGCCCGGACCATGGCCGGATCTCGAGATTCGCACCCACGCACGGGTCCATCGCATCGAGTTCGGCGGTGACGACGGTCGTCGGGCGGTGGCGGTCCACTACGAGCGCGACGGTCGAGTGGTGCGGGCGAACGTGCGCGGCGAGGTGATCCTCGCGGCGGGAGCCCTCGAGACGCCCAAGATCCTGATGCTCTCGGGCGTGGGACCGGGGCAGGTCCTTCGCTTCGCCGGGGTGGAGCCGCGGATCGTATCCGACGGGATCGGACGCAACCTGCACGATCATCCGAACGTGCCGCTCTTCTTCCTGTCGCGGCA
>RFGU01000011.1 GCA_003696955.1 Deltaproteobacteria bacterium
CGGGGGCCGGGGGCGGCGGGGGCGGCGGCCCCGGATCGGCCGGCGTGTTCGACGACACGACAGACGCGGCGCGGCAACCGAGCAGCGGCACGGCGACCGCGAGAAGCAATGAAATGCGCACCGGTCCCGTCACGAACGATGCACGTAGTCGACCAGCGCGGCCACCTGTGCCGGGTCGGTGTCCTTGGAGATCCCGTGGCCGAGGTTGAAGACGTGGCCCCGCGCCGGCCCGGCGGCAGCGATGACGTCCCCCGCCAGGCGCTCGAGCACCCCGCGGGGGGCGAAGAGGGCCATCGGATCCAGATTGCCCTGCACCACCCGCTCGGGGCCCACGATGGAGACGGCCGTCGCCATGGGCACCGTCCAGTCGATACCGATCACGAGATCGCCTTGGGGCAGGTCGCCGGCCACCGCCCGCAAGAGCCCCTCGCCGCCGCGCAGGAACGCCACGACCGGCACCCCCGTCGCCAGGGCAGCCTCGAGCACGCTACGGGTGTGGGGCCACGCGATGCGTCGATAGACGTCGGGCGGCAGCGCGCCGCCCCAACTCTCGAACACCTGCAGGGCATGGGCTCCCGCCGCGACCTGCCGTTCCAGGTAGCCGGCCGTGGCCCGAGCCACCTGCGCGAGCAAGTGCTGGAAGGCCTCGGGGTCGCGCCAGCCGAGCACCTTGGTGTGGCGGAAGTCGCGGCTTCCCTGGCCTTCGATCATGTAGCTGGCGACGGTCAGCGGGGCCCCGGCGAAGCCGATGAGGGGCACGCGGCCCGCGAGACGTTCGACGCAGGCGCCGACGGCGTCGTAGACGTAGGCGCACGCAGAAAGGTCCGCCTCCGGCAGCGCCGCCACGTCGGCTGGGGTCCGCACGGGGCGGGCGATCTTCGGCCCGGGGTCGAAGCGCACGTCGATCCCGAAGGCGTCGAGGATCGTGAGGATGTCGGAGAAGAGGATCGCCGCGTCGAGATCGAAGCGCTCGATGGGCTGGACGGTCACCTCGGCCGCGAGATCGGGGGCGCGGCACAGGGTCTCGAACGAGACCCGGGCCCGCACGGCACGGTACTCCGGCAGGTATCGGCCGGCCTGGCGCATGATCCAGATGGGCCTTCTCGCCGGCGTCCGACCGCGGCAGGCAGCCAAGAAGCTGTCGTTCTCGACGGGCACGGCGGGCACCATAGCAAACGCTCGCCGGGGCCGCGTCCCCCGGAACACACCGCGAGGCGTCGCTCTACAACACCGTGAGGCCGACGACGGCGACGTCGCGGTCCGCCGTTCGGACCGCCGTGGCCGCGCGACGCGAGCCGGACGACGAGGCGACCTCGGCACGCACCTGATGCAGGCCCGGTGGAAGATCGAGCTCGGCCGCATACACCTGGGCGGGTAGCGTCGTCACACTGCGTGTGTCCGGTGCGCGGAGGAACGTCGGGTCCTGACCCTGGACGGCCCGCAGCAGCGCCGCCGCCGCCGAAAGACGCCGCAGGCCCCGAGCCTCGGCTTCGAGTTCGGCCGCCAGATCCGACAAGCGTTCGAGCCGGATCCGATGGTCGTCGACCCAAAGGACCGGCGTGTCCTTCGAGCGCTGCACCGGTGCGAGGTCGGGTACCACGACCTCCGAAACGCCCATGGCCTCGAGCTCGTCGACGCGGTCGGCGATGCCGAGGGCGTCGACGTAGGGCCCCGCCAGGGTTCGGGCGAAGGCGACCGGCAGCCGCTCGGGCCGCAAAGGCGGCACGTGCCCCACCCCCACGACCACCACGATGCGCGAATAGCCCACGTCGGTTCCGGTGGACGTCGGCCTCGGCATGGCGAGGTAGGCGTTGGCCACCGGGTCCTGGGCGTCCTCGGTGCGGGCGAGGGCCGCCCGGGCGAGAAGCGATTCGCGTGTTGCGAGCACCTCCCGGAAGTAGGCGCGGGCCACGGGCCTGCGCCCCATGCGTTCGAAGATCTGACCTGCGACGTACGAGGCGAAGGCCCCGTGCTCGCTCCGATCCCGAGCGTCGTACAGACGTTCCCGAAGTTCGGAGAAGCGCACCGCCGCCCTGGCGGCCGCCGCGTCGTCCCCCCGCTCGGCCGCGGCGAGCATGGCCCAACCGAGCCCCGCGAGGGTCTCGGTGACCAGGGGGCGATACGGCTCGGGCGCCACCGCGTAGGCCCGTCGGGCGACGGTCTCGGGGTCGGCGGTCGGGGTCCAGAACGGCTCGACGTCGAGCAACGCCGAAAGCCGGGCGTAGGCGGCGTCTCGGTCCCCCGCCGCATGGGCCAAGAAACCCCGCTCGAGATCCAAGCGCAACCGGTCGGCCCGCGGACACCTGCCTGGGTCGATCTCGCACGTGCGCACGTGGCGGTCGAGGGCCGTCGCCGGATCGTACGCGTCGGAGAGCCGACCGCCGTCGACGTGTTGCACGCGGGCACACCCCGAAAGGAGGAGGATCGTGGCGAATCCGAGGCCCCTGCGGTCCATGGGGCCATCGTGCGCTCGGCAGGCGGCCGCCCCAAGAAATCGGCGCGAACAACCGGCGGCCCGCGTCCTACCGTCGCGGCCCGCCCCCGCACGGATCAGAGGAGCAGGACGAGCGCGTCCACCGTTCGCAGCGCCGCGTAGATCGCGAGAACCTCGTCCGCCGACGCCACGTCGACGTCGAGGGTCACGCAGACCTTGCGACCGCTTCCGCTCTCGCGCCGGGCCACCCGGATCCGCTCCCGCTCCACCACCGTGGCCGCCGCCGCCACCACGCCCGACTCGAAGGCATCCCCCGCCGGACCGAACGCCTTGAAGACGTAGGAGCCCGGAAACGCATGGGTGGCTTCGAGCAGGGCCTTGCTTTCGGCGACGTCGCGCATGGTCGTCGATCTCGTAGCATGGACGCCATGGTCGCGCCGCCCCCGCCCGACCGCCCCCGGCTCGGCCCTCGGCTGCGCGCCGTGTTCGCGCGGATCCCCATCGAATGCCGACTCGCCGACATCGGGTGCGACCACGCCCATCTGCCGATCTGCGCGGCCCTCGCGGGGCGGGTCCGACGGGCCATCGGCACCGACCGATCTGCCGCAGCGGTCGAACGCGCTCGACGCAACGTCCGGCGCTTCGAGGCGGACGTGGAGATCCGGCACGGCGAAGGACTCGAGGTCCTCGCACCCGGCGAGGCGAACGTCCTGGTGCTCGCGGGGATGGGCGGCGAGCGAATCCGACGCATCCTCTCTCCCGAGCGCCTCGCACGACTCGGTTCGCCCGAACTGCTGCTCGTCCCCCACCGCAACGTTCCGGCCCTGCGCGGTCACCTGCTCCGCCGCGTCGGCCCCATCGTCCACGAGGACATCGTCTGGGAGCGCGGCCGCCCCTACGTACTCCTCCACGCCCACGTGGGCACCCCACCCGGTGCGACGATCGACGATCTGTTCCTCGGTCCGAGCCTGCGCCACCGCGACGACGATGCCTATGCCCGTTACGTTCGCCGCCTTCGAGCGGACCTCGCAGGGGCTCTCGCCCGGGCCCGGCGAGGGGACGATCCGCGACGCGACGTCCTGGACATCCTCGACCGCGAACTCGAGCGGCTCGGTTCCGCCAAGGGCGACGACACTCCGTGACGTGCCGGAGCGACGACCGGGCCTCCGGACGCGGGCCAAGCACTCCGGCACGTCGCCCCGTGCACGGCGGGCGCCGACGCCGAGTGCCACGCCCGCCTAACGGCGGCTGACCTTCCGCTTCTTGCGGGAGGGCACCTTGGGACGCGCCTTGGTCCGCTTCTTGGCGGTCTTCTTCTTCGCGGTCTTCTTCTTGGACGCTGCCTTGGCCGGCTTGGGCGGTGCCTTCTTGGGGGCCTTTTGGGCCGGCGCCACGTCCTGCCGGCGGACCACCACCGTAGGCTCGTCCTCCTGGGGCGGCGGCGCGTCCGGTCGCGCCGCCCGGACCCGCGGGATCGATCCGGCCACGGTGGTACGCCCAGCGCCGCGGGCAACGGGGGACGCGGACGCAACGGACGTCTTGCGCGCCCGTGGGCGCGGTCCCGCCCCCGTGACCTTGACGGAGCCCTTGAACGCAGCACCGTCGGCCAGGATGACGCGTGGGGCCTCGATGTCACCCATCAGCTTCGCCCCGGCATCCAAGGTCACCGAATCGGTCGCAGTGACGTTGCCGATCACGATACCCCGCACGACGACGTCCCGCGCCTGGATCTCCGCGAGTACGACGCCGCTCTCCTCGACGATGAGGGTCTCGGAAAGTTCGATGGCCCCGTCCACGCGCCCTTCCACGCGAAGATCCTCCTCGCCGAGAATGCGCCCGCGCACGTGAATCGTCGGGCCGAGGGTGGTGCTCGCGGGCACCGGGGGAGCAGTCGAGGTCGGAGTTCGTGCCATGACGGGCTCGCCTTCGGGTCAGCCTTCCATGTCGACGGTGCCCTTGAACGAGGCACCGTCGGCGATGAGGATGCGGGGCGCACGGATGTCGCCGACGACGCGGCAGTTGCTCTTGAGTTCGGCACGCTCGGTGGCGTGGATGTCCCCCGTCACCGTGCCCTCGACCGTGATCGTGGCCGTCTCGATGTTGGCCTCGATGACCCCGGTGGGCTCGACGTGGATGTGCTCACGCAGGGCGATTCGCCCCTTGACGGTCCCGAGGACCGTCAGGTCCTCCTCGCCGGAGATCTCGCCGTCGATGACGATGGTGCTTCCGATGACGGTGTTGGCCATGATTCTGCGTTCCTCGCTCCGCGGGTGGGTGTAGGCGCACGAGAAAGCGTCAACGACGCCCCTTCAACAGGTGATCCGGGACGGTGAACTCCATGTCCACCGACCCGTCGAAGAAGGCGCCGTCGCGGATGATGACCCGCGGCGCCCGGATGTTCCCGGTCACGCGGGCCCCCGGCTCGATGGTCACCGAGGTCGACGCCGTGATGTCCCCGACCACCTCTCCCATGACGACGACGCTCTCCACGTCGAGGTCGGCCTGGACTACGCCCTCGGCGGCCACCGTCAGGTGTCCGGCCAAGGAGACGCTTCCTTCGACGCGCCCTTCGACGATGAGATCCTCCTCGCCGGAGATGGTGCCGCGAACGGCGATGTTGCGACCGATGATGCAGGTTCCGGGGGACGCGGTGGCCATGGGATGCTCGAGGCGTGGGTGCCGCCGACGACCTGCGTCGGCCGCGCGAGGCTAGCAACGCGCGAGCGCCACGGTCAAGCACCCCGGTGCGCCGTCCCGAGCCGCAGCTTTCGCCCTCCGTCTCCGGACCGCGCCGCAGCGAGGGGGGACGTAACGAACGGGCCAGGCCGCCGTTCGGCAGGCCAAGGCGGCAGCCCCGCGAAGGTGGTATGCCGCGCCAAGGGCTCCCCTTCCATGTCCACGTCGACCCCTGTCACCGATGGTTCCGGCGAACTCCGCTACGAGGATCTCGTCGCCACGTTCGAACGCGCCGCCAAGCCGAACCTCCAAGACCACCGCATCGGCACGGAACTCGAGTGCTTCGGGGTCCGGATCGACGAACACCCGCGTCCGGTGACGTACCGCGACGACGTACTGCCCACCCTCGAAGCCCTGCGGGACGAGATGGGATGGCGCGAAGGTCCATCCCGCGGTCGGAACGGTGCCTTGGTCGAACTGGTGCGGGACGGCGCATCGATCACCCTCGAGCCCGGCGGTCAACTCGAGCTGTCGGGGGCCCCCCTCGCGACGTTGCACGAGACGTGCGCCGAACTTTCGCGGCACGAGCGGGAACTCGACGCAATCTCCCGCGACCGCCACTTGGTCTGGATCGCCACCGGGTTCCATCCGTTCGCGCGCCTCGACGAGATCGACTGGATGCCCAAGCCGCGCTACGACATCATGCGCAGCTATCTACCCACCCGCGGTCGAAGGGCTCTGGACATGATGGCGCGCACGTGCACCGTCCAGGCCAACTTCGACTTTCGAAGCGAGGACGACTGCGGGCGACGGCTTCGCCTGGCGTTCGCCCTCGGGCCGGTGATCACCGCACTGTTCGCCAACTCCCCCTACGAGGAGGGACGCTACGCAGGATATCGCTCCCTGCGCATGGAGGTGTGGTTTCACGTGGATCCCGACCGTTGCGGGGTGCCCGAGTTCGTGTTCGACGACGGGTTCTCGTTCTCCCGGTACGTGGACTGGGCCCTCGACGTTCCCATGTTCTTCGTGGTGCGAGACGGCCGGTACCACCGCTACCACGAGACGTTTCGCACCTTCATGACGAAGGGGTTTGCGACGGAGGACGGCCGAAGGTTTCACGCGACGTACGCCGACTGGCTCCTCCATCTGTCCACCCTCTTTCCCAACGTTCGGCTCAAGCCCTACCTGGAGGTCCGCACGGCCGACAGCGTCCCGCGTCCCTACGTGTGCACCCTTCCCGCCCTGTGGAAGGGGCTCTTGTACGACGAGGACGCGCAAGAGCGGGCCTGTGCCCTCGTCCGCCACCTCTCCCGGCCGGCCCTCCTCGATCTTTGGGCCGAAGCACGCCGTGCGGGCCTTGCCTCCGAACGGATCCGCCGCCTGTGCGCCGACCTGGTCGACGCCGCGTGGACCGGCCTCGACCGCCAGGACGTGCGGGACGCGACGGGGCGCCCCGAGACCCGCTTCCTCGAACCCGCGCGCCGGCTCGTCCAAGAGGGCCGAAGCCCTGCCGACATCCTGCTGGAACGGCTCGGTCCGAACCCGGGGACGGGCGACGAGGCACGCCGAACCCTTTGTGCGGCGACGCGCTTTGCGGGCGCGCCCGGCCCGGCGTAGGCCCGCGCGATCGTCCCCGGTCGACGGCGGCGCATCCCCCGGCGTCACGAGGCGCGCACGGCGGCTTCGCGCCGACGGACCACCACCGGGCTCGGCCCCTGGGGCACCGCAAGTCCGGTACCCACGAACCGCGCCACTGCCACGGTGACGTTGTCCGGCGCCCCTTCGGCGCATGCGGCCTCCGTCAGGGCTCGACATACCCGCACCGGGTCCCGCTTGCGCAACACGATGTCGGCGATCCGATCGTCGCGCAACACGCCGGTGAGCCCATCCGTGCACAACAAGAGGACGTCGCCGGCCATGAGGTCCACCTCGACGAGTTCCGGTCGAAGCGACGGTTGTACGCCGACGGCTTGCAGCAGGACGTTGCGCTGTTCGAACGCGCGGGCCTGTTCCGGGGTCAGTTCGCCGCGCGCGACCATCTGCCCCACGACGCTCTGATCGGTCGTAAGCTGCACGAAGTTACGCCCGCGAAGCAGATAGGCACGGGAGTCTCCCACGTTGCAGACGAGGGCCGTCGGACCGAACAGCGCTGCGGCCACGATGGTGGTCCCCATGCCGCGAGCCCGCGGGTGGGCCTTGACGTACTCGAAGATGGCGGCATTGGCCCGCCCCACTCCATCGAGGAGTACGGCTTCGGCCGTGGCCACGTCGGGCAGGCTCCCCGCACGGCGCGCAGCGTCGGCGAGGGCCTCGGTGGCCAGTCGCGACGCCACGTCGCCGGCCGCCGCACCGCCCATGCCGTCGCACACCGCGAGCACGACACCCCGGGGACCGAGATCCACCACGCGCTGCTCGGGCCGTTGGCCCTCGGTGCCCGCCGCCAGGGAGAACACCAAGAAGGCGTCTTCGTTGCGTTCGCGGGCGCAACCGATCTCCGTCCGGGCGAACACTTCGACGCTGGCCATGCCTAGGCCTCCACCTTGATGCGAAGGATCTGATCGCCCACACGAAACGTGTCGTTCGGCCCGACCTCGGCCCTGCCGCGCAGGCGAAGGTACGTTCCGTTGGCCGAGCCGAGATCCTCGAGGTAGACGGACATGCGGGTACCGTCGCTGTGCAGAGAGATCCGTACGTGCCGGCGACTCATGTAGCGGTCGGAGGGGAAGTGGATGTCGCCGAGTTCACGACCGAGCTCCACCTCGGCGGTCCGCAGGTAGTGGATGTCGCCCGAGAGCCCACCGCGCCCGAGCACGACGAGACGAGCCCACGGTGGATCGAGCGGCGTACCGAAGATCCGCGTCCCGTCGCTGCCCGGTGGACGCTCGCGCTCGGGAGTCTCGATGTTCTCGAGCCGCAACAGGTGATGCCCCACCAGGAACATGTCGCCCGGATAGACGGGCTCGGCCCGCGTGATCCGCAGGTACACGCCATTTCGCGAACTTGCGTCCACGAGCATGTACCGGCCGTTCCCGAGGGGCTCGAGCCGGGCGTGCACGGCCGAAAGGAACGGATCGTCCGCGAACAGAAGGTCGCCCTGCTGCCGACCGATGACCAGACCTTCCGGCGGCAGCGGATGCCGCAGGCCTTCGTGCCCCTCCCGATCGATGGCCACCAGGCACGCAGACGCACGGGGCGGCCGAGACTGCGGCTGCGCGACGGCGGCGGGCACATGCGATGCCATGGGCGCCGCTGGCCCCGAGGGCACCGAAGGGCTCGGCGCAGCGGCGGGGCCGGACGCCGCCGAGGCGCCGGCCGGCGCGACGTACCGGGCCCCCGGCGACGCGGACGCGGTCGCTCCAACCGCCGCAGGAGACGTGGACGTCGGCGACGGCGTGAGGGGTGCGAACTCGAGTTTCGGCCCCCCCGGTCCTTCGCGGACCCGCAGTGCTCCCGTCGGCGGCCGCGGTGCCGCCTTTCGCTGGTCGAGCCCGCATGCCGGGCAGAACTCGAATCCTGCCTCGAGGGCGGTGCCGCAGCGCGCGCACTTGCTGCCGCCGAGGTTGCCCTGGTGCATGTCCGGCAGTCGAAACCCGCAGACCGTGCATGTCGTCGCGCTCGGGTCGAGGCTCGTGCCGCACGCGGGGCAGGGACGGTCGGAGGACATCGAGATGGGCGATCTCGGGGTGGAGCCGGGCTTGCGCGTCGAATCGAGGTGGGATAGACCGGCGCTACGCTCGAACGAGCGTACCGAGCCGCCCGGACGTACGTCAATTGCGACCCTCGCGCCCCATCCGTGGCCCGCTTTCGTCCCTCGTGCGTACGGCGGCGCCGATCGCCGCGGCCGTCGGGCTCGTCGCGGCCTGTGGCCCCATCGTGCGTCCGGCCACCTTTCCGGGAGCGCGCCACGCCTCCACCGAGGCCCGCCTCGAAGGCCCGTTCGATGGGGTCGTCGTCGATGCCAGCACCGACGAACCCCTCGCCGACGTGACCATCCTGGGCATCTGGTCGTTCGAACGGGGCGACGGCCTGGTGGTACCGGCCGGCTCCGTCGTGGCCCGCACCCGCACCGACGCGGCCGGGCGCTATCGCGTTCCCCGGCTACCGGAACGCCCCCACGGCCCGGCCCTGCGCCTGGCCCGCTTCGTGCTCGTGGCCTACAAGCGTGGGTATGCGGCCTATCGTTCCGACGTCACGCCCGACGGGCGCGCGCGCACGGACTTTACGGTCCGTCAGGGGCGGATCGTCATGGCCAAGTGGCGCGAAAACGACCGCCACGATGCCCACCTCGCCTACCTCGCCCCGGCCTCGGTCCTCGAAGGAGATCTGGCCTGGGCGTTCGACGATGCCAACGCTGCAGCCGCCGGATGGCAAGCCGAGCCACGTACGAAGGCGCAACCTGCAGGGCAGGGCCGGGCGGAACGTGCAGCGACGCGAACCGTCCTCGACGCCACCGCGTTGCTCCCCCCCGAAGAGGTCGTCAAGCGCACGGGGTTCATCGGTACGTTCCGCGTGGACGACCTCGGTGACTTGCCTCCCACCTCCTTCTACCACGGCCTCCATCTCGAGGCCGTGGACCACGAGGAGTCCTGGGACGTGGCGGTACGTGTGTGGAAGGATCCTCCCGACGGGCTCGACGCGGTGCGAGCCATCATCGAGGCCACGCTGCCAGGTGTCGAGACGACCGACGACGTGACGGAGACGACCTGGGTCTACGACGGCGGCGACGTGCGGGCCGTGGCATTCCTCGAGCCCGAGCACGACGTCGCGGTGCTGCTTTCCTGCGGTGCCGACCTGTGCCCCGACACCGCCACGGCGGTGGTGCTCGCCCGCGCGGTCCACGACCGACTCGACCGGCTGAGCACCCGAAGCATCCCTGACGAGCCGAAATCGGCGGGCGAGGCCCCGAGCCCGGCTTCGGCCGGCGACGAGACGAAGCCGGCCCCGTCCACGACGGGATCCGGAGCGGACGAAGGCGAACGACACGACGGGGCCTCGAGCCGGACGGGACGACCTGCGCCCGCGGGAGCCCCGTCCCCATCCCCGACCGGCGAAGACGGAGGATTGCCGTGACCCGTCGACGAACGTCCCTCGGCCGCCGCGCCCTGGCGCGAAGATGGTTCGTGACGACCCTGGCCCTGGCGCCTTCCCCGGCACTTGCGTGGGATCCGGCCACCACCCACGTGGGGCTGTCCGATCGCGCGGCGCTCGCCGGCCCGGTCCATCGTCGGTGGATGGCGGCATCCGGCGGCACCTTGGGCATGTTCTCCCCCCTGCGGCTCGACCCGAAGGCCCTCCCGGCGTCCACCCGCAGGCTCGTGCTGCGCGCCGTCGCGGCGGCGCCCGAGGACGTGGGCGCACGCCCGCGTGGCGGCCCCGGCGCATGCCCCGAACCGCCGGCCCCCCCGGGAACGCGGGACCGATGCGTCGAAGGCGACCTGTGGGAAGCGACCGCCCTCGGATGGATCCGGCTCGGAATCGTGGCCGAGACGGTGCCGCCCGAGCGCATACTGGCGCACTTCTTCGATCCGGCCGACTTCGACCGTTCCACCTGGGAAGACCCGGCCGTTGCCCGCGTCGTCGCGCGTGGACGCCACACGCGGGCCAACGGTGCCACGATTGCGTCCTTCGTCGCCCGCTCGGCGCCGGGCCGGGGCGGCCCCTCGGCGCTCGCCCACCTCGAGGATCCGCGCAATCCCCTCGGCCTTACGGCCCTCGCGCGGCACCTCGACGACCTCGCGCGGGCCGAGACGCCCGAGGAACGCGAGCACCACCTCGCTCTCGCGCTCCTGTGCGTGGGTGCCGTCTTGCACGTCGCCCAGGACGCCACCGTGCCGGCCCATGCGAGGGGGGACCTCGCCGCGTTCTTCGCCCCTCTGTCCGATACGCCAGGCGACCGCGGCCTGCCGCTTTCCGCCTATGCGGCCCGATTGTACGGTCGTACGGATCTGCCGACCCCCCTTGCCCTCGGCCCCCGTGGATCGAACGA
>RFGU01000001.1 GCA_003696955.1 Deltaproteobacteria bacterium
CGAGGGATCGGCCGCGGAAGCGACGGCGCTGCTCGCCCTCGATGCGCCGCCGCCTTGTGGCACCGTGCTGCGCATCGAGCCCGAGGGACGCTACGTCCGAGTCGTCGAGGTGTGGGAGGGTACGCATGGGCGAGAAAGTCGTCGGGGTGCCGTCGTCGCGGAGGCGACGGAGGACGTCGCGAAGGCGGCGTTCGACCTCGGAACCGAGGGGCTTGCGCCCCTTGCGCCGCCGCCTTCCGACGATGCCACGGCCGGCCCCGGATCTGACGAGGCACCAGCGCCATCAGGATACGCGGTGCCCGCTCCGGTGCTTTCCCCGGAGCCCTCCGAAGCCGTGGACCTGCACGGCGACGGGGAGCACGAAGTCGGGACGCCCGATGCGCAGACTCCGCAGGAGCCGGACGCACCGCCCCACGGCGGCGCGAAGCGCCGAAAGGGCCGCAAGCGATCGTGACGGGCCTGTCGGCACCCCCGAGGCTCCGGCACGGCGAACGCATCGAAGTGGTCGCGCCGTCGGGCCCGGTGCCCCACGCCAGATTCGAACGCGGCCTGCGGATCCTCCGCCGGACCTTCGGCAGGAACGTCGGCGTAGCCGAGCAGGTCGGTGCCCAGGCGGGCTTCCTGGCAGGCGACGATGCGATGCGCCTTTCGGCGCTGCAGCGGGCCCTCGGCGCCGACGACGCGGGCGCCGTGGTTGCGGCCCGCGGCGGCTACGGTGCAACGCGCCTGCTGCCGCGGCTCGATCCTGCGCCCTTGCGGGAGCACCCCAAGATCGTCGTGGGCTTCTCCGACGTCACCGCGCTCTTGTGCTGGGTAGCGACGGAGGCCGGACTTTGCTCCCTCCATGGTCCCGTGGTCACGCAACTCGCGGAACTCGCTCCGTCCGATCTCGACCGCTTGACGACCTGGCTCACCGGCGAGATCCCACCGCCGCTCGCCGCCGAGGAGGGCACGTCCGTGGCCGGCGGCACCGTGGAGGGCCCCCTCTTGCCCGGCAACCTCGAGGTCCTGCGCAGCCTGGTCGGCACGCGGTTCCTACCCTCGGCGAGCGGGTGCATCGTCGCCCTCGAGGAGGTGGGCGAAGCGCCCTACCGCATCGACCGCGCCCTGACCCAGCTCTTGCAGGCGGGGTTCTTTCGTGGGGTCCGCGGCGTCGTGGTCGGCGACCTCTACCGTTGCGAGCAGCCCGAGGCCCCCCCGGGCGCGCCCACGGCACGCGACGTGGTGCTCGAGCGCCTTTCCACCTTGGGCGTCCCGGTGGTGACCGGCTTCGGTTTCGGCCACGCCCCGGGGCGCAACGCCGCGCTCCCGGTGGGCGCGCGCGTTCGGCTCCACGCCGACGATTGCATCCTCGAATTCCTCGAGCCCGTGACGGCATGACCACGTCCCTGCCCTTCGAGCCTTTGGCCATCGTCGAGGGGATCGTCTCGGATCTCGCCGACCACGGCGACGGCGTCCTCTCGTGGGAGGACCGACCCCTGATGGTCGCCGGCGTCCTGCCCGGCGAACGCGTCGAGGTGGCGGTCCGCAAGCGGTACCGCAACATCTCGGTGGGCGAGTGCCTGCGGATCCTCGAACCATCGCCCGATCGCGTGGACCCGCCGTGCCCCCTCTTCGGGCGGTGCTCGGGATGCCAGCTCCAGCACGCCGGCTCCGACCTGCAACACCGCGTCAAGCGGCGCCGCGTGCAGCGAGCCCTCGCCGCCGCGGGACTCGACGAACGCGTGGTACGCCCGACCTGGGGTTCCCCCACGGCCCTGCGCTACCGCAACCACGCCCGCTTCACGGTCGTGGACGGCGCCATCGGCTTCATGCGCCGCAGACCGAAGGTGCATTTGCCCGTGGACGACTGCCTGCTGATGGACGAACGAATCACCGAGGCCGTCGCCCGCGCCCGCGGACGGGTCGACGACGCCACCCAGTTCAACGTACGGGTGGGGATCCGCACCGGCGAGCGGATGATCCAGCCGAGTTTCGGTGACCGCCTGCCCGTGCCCAGCGGCCAGCCCCACGTCCACGAGGTGGTCTTCGGCCATCGCTTCCGCGTGTCGGCACCCGCCTTCTTCCAGGTCAACACCCGTGCGGCCGACCTGCTGTGCCAGCTCGTGCGCCACGTGGTGACCTGCGGCCCGGCGCGCCGCGTGGTCGATGCGTACGCCGGTGTGGGCACGTTCGCCGCCGCCCTCGCCGACGTGGCCGAACGCATCGTCGCCGTGGAATACTCGGGTCCGGCCATGGACGACGCCACCTGCAACCTCGCGCACCTCGGCAACGTGGAGCTGCGCTGCGGTGCCGCCGAGGATCTCCTGCCCGACCTCGAAGGTCCGGTGGACGCCCTCGTCCTCGATCCGCCCCGCCGGGGGTGCCACCGCCGTGCCCTCGAGGCGGTGGTCGCGGCACGCCCGGCGTGCGTCGCGTACGTCTCGTGCGACCCGGCGAGCCTGGCGCGGGATCTTCGCCTCCTCACCCGAACCTACGTCCTCGATTGGGTGCAACCCGTGGACATGTTCCCGCAGACCCACCACGTCGAGGCCGTGGCCGCCCTGCGGCGTGAGGATGCATCTCCGATCCCGCCGCCTCGGGCACCGGCGCCCACCTACGAGGCCCCATGACCCCGGGTGGCGACCTCGTCCTCCTGCGCCACGGGATCGCCCTCGACCGGTCCGTGGCGGCGCGGCGGAACCTACGCGACGACGAACGCCCCCTGACCCGCGAGGGGATCGAGAAGACCGTCGCCGCAGCGGCCGGCCTCGCCGCATTCGTCCGCGCTCGGCCGGCGACGGTGTGGACGAGCCCGCTGTTGCGGGCGCGACAGACGGCGGACATCGCCGCGGAGGCGTTCGGCGCTCCGCCACCGCGGGTCCATACCGCCCTCGCTCCCGGCGAGGACCCCGCATGCGCGCTCGAAGAAGCCGTCAAGACCGGCGCGAACGCCATCTTGCTGGTGGGGCACGCACCCGATCTCGGGGACTTTGCGGCGGAGCTGCTCGGCGCGCGGCCTGGCACGTGCCCACTCAAGAAGGCGGGCGCCGCGGTGCTGCGCGCCCGCGACGGCCGCATGCGGCTCGTTGCGCACCTTCCGCCGCGGGTCCTTCGTGGACTGTCGCCGGGAGCGTGACCGGGGGCGCTCGCACAACGCACCCTACGACCGGGACAACTCGTCGATCTCCCGGTCGAGCCTGCGCGACAGGGCGTCGAGTTCGGCCATCTTGCGTTCGAAATCATCCGGTTCCGGCGCCGCGAGGGCCTTCGACGAGGAGGCCGACAGGGCCTTGGTGGGCCCCCGCGATGCTCGATACCCGAGGTAGGCGGCCGCCCCGAGGGCACCGAGGATGAACAGGGGCTTCAAGACCGTGCTGGCGAGCACGAGGGCGACACCCACGCCCGCACCGACGACCGCGGCACGCAGGATGCGGGGGCCCCTGCGCGCAGGTTCCGGTTGTTGCGGCACGTCCACGGCGGCATAGCCTAGCAGGCCCGCACGGCCGCGGGAGGAAGATCGCGTCGGACCGCCCACGGGGAGGGTCGGCCCCCCGGGTGCCTCAAAGATCCCGCAGCCGCCGGGTCGCCTCGGCCCGCCCCGGGTCCTTCGGATCGGCGATGGCCAGGAACTTCTCGTAGGCCTTGCGTGCCAGGGAGCGCTTGCCCAATTCCGCGTAGCTTCGGCCGAGCAGGCGGTAGGCAAGCGGCAGCCACGGTTGCCGATCGTCGGCCCCCTGGACCGCGCGCTCGAGGGCGACGACGGCAGCGGCATGTTTGTTGCGTTCGCTGAGGATCCGCCCCTCCCAATAGGCCGCCTCCCGAAGCGTCGGATCGAGTTTGCGGGCCTTTCGGAACGCCGCGACGGCATCTTCGATGCGACCGAGATCGCGATAGGCCCGCCCGAGAGCCACGTAGGCCGCCGCCGACGGCCGGGCGTCGCCACGCACCACGACCTGAAGCTGCTCGAGGGCCGCCTTGGCGGCCCCCCGCGCCGCGAGCGCGGCACCGTAGGCGATCCGCGCCTCGGCCATGTCCCCGTCGAGTTCGACGGCCCGGCGGTAGTGCGCAAGCGCCTCCTCGCCCCGGCCATTGGCCTCGAGGACCTTACCCATCCACAACTCGACCTCGGCGTCGGGCTCGGTGGGCCGTGCCTGCTGCAGCTCGAGCATGGCGCCTTCGGGGTCGCCTTCGGCCATGAGCACCTGCCCCCGCACCAGATGCGCGCTCCAGTTGTTGGGCTCGCGCTCGAGCACCCGATCGGCGAGCCCCTTGGCAGCGTCGAGCTTGCCCTCGGCGAGCCGCAAACGAGCGCCGAGCAAGAGGAGATCCGCCGGGGCCCGTGGGTCGTCGAGGCTGTCCCCGAGCAGCTTGGCGAGGGCTTTCTTGTCTCCCCGTCGCAACAGGATCGGCCCGTACGTTGCGGCGAGCCCGGGCACGCTCCCCGCGCGCTCGAACACGAAGGCCAAGTCGGATTCGGCCTTGGCGTCCTCGCCCATCGCCCGCAGCAGGCGCGCCCGCTCGAGGCGAGCGCCCAAATGTCCCCGATGCTCGTCGAGGGCCCGATCGAGGGCTTCGAGCGCAGCGCTGCGCTCGCCCTTGTCGAGCAACAGCCGGGCCCGCGCAAGCGCAAGCTCCGCCCGGGCAGTGCGCGCATCCTTCGCTTCTGCCAGGAGCTTCTCGTGCTCGTCGAGCACGGCCATGCCTTCGTCGTAACGGCGCAACTTGGCGTACAACCGCGCAAGCTCGGCCGAGGCCTCGACTCGCGAGGGGTCGAGTTCGCGGGCCTTTTCGAACGCCTGTTTGGCCTCGTCGAGGGCCATGCGCATGGCGTAGACGCGCCCCATGGCGAGGTAGACGCGGGCATCCGAGGAAGCGGCCGCCGCGGCCCTTCCGAGGAGCTCGAGGGCCTCGTCGCCCCGTCCGGTGGCGATGGCGAGTTCGGCGGCCGCGAGGAGCACCTCGACGTGCTCGCCGAACTTGTTCTGGGCGAGTTCCACGTCGCGTTTGGCCGTGGCGAAGTCGTGGGCCTCGACGAGCAGCCGGATCCGCTCGGCGATGGGACGTGGATCCTCGGGCGCGACCTCCTTGGCCTGATCGAAGCGCAGCAGCGCCTCGCCCCGAAGCCCCTGTGCCCGCGCGATCCGCCCCCGCAGCAAGAGCACGTCGGCGGCGAAGCCCGGGCCGGCGTCGGTCGTGTCGATCTTCGCCGCCCGTTCGGCGGCATCGAGCAACCGCCCCTCTCGAACGTACGCTTCGGCCAGCAGGAACGAAAGTCGGGGGTGCTTGGGGTGGGCCTCGACCTCCCGCTCGAGCGCCTCGATGGCCCCGTCCGCCCAGGTGGCGACGGCGATGGCGTGGGCCAGATATCTCGCCGCGAGGTCCTCGGCGTTCGCCTTTGCCGCTGCCCGTGCGAATCCGGCGGCATCGTCGTAGCGGCGTTGTTCGAAACGCACGTAGCCGCGGTACAGGTCGACCCGCGGCCCGTCCGAGGCCAGCTTGGCGAAGGCGCCCTCGAGATCGCCCGCAGCCCAAGCGGCCAGCGCCAAGACCCTGGTGACGAACGGTTCGGTGTTGCCCTGGTACGACGACAGCCACTCGTTCGCCTGCCCGAGAAGCACGGGATCCGGCCCATAGCGCAGGTGCAACCAAAGGGCGGCCTCGGCCGCACCCACGAGATCGCCCTGGGCGCGGGCGGCTTCGATGGCCTCGCGCAGGGCGGGCGGACGATCCTGAGCAAGCAAGGCGAGCACGTCCGGCGAACGGGGCTTGGCAGGCCCTGCGGTCACCTCCTCCCCGGCTGCGAAGCCGCGCCCGACGGTCGAGTGCTCCGCGCCGCCGCCGCTCAACACGTTCCACGCAGCATAGCCGCCGGCGCCGAGCACGAGGACGCCCGCAACGACGGCGGCCGGTTTGAGCAGTCTGCGTGGGTCCGGGCGTTCGAGGACCTTCGGTCCCCGTGGCAGTCGCAGGTCCGGCTCATGGGCATCGGTGAGGCGGGCCGGGGCCTCGGCTGCGGCGTCCGCCGTGGCCGCACCGGCGGCGGCTCCCGCCGATGCGTCTCCGAGATCGAGTCCTTCGACGGAGGCATCGACGGCCCGAAGGTCGCCGACGGGGGTCGGCAACTCGGCGGCGGGTGTCGGCAGCTCCGCGGCGGGCGTCGGCAGGTCCACGGCGGGCGGCGGCAGGGCCACGGCGGGCGTCGGCAGGTCCACGGCGGGCGTCGGC
>RFGU01000072.1 GCA_003696955.1 Deltaproteobacteria bacterium
ACCATGTGGGCGTCGCTGTGGGGCTGCACCACGAGCACCAGGTACGCCAAGATGTCCTTGATCTCGGCGCGCGCGAAGAACGAGAGCCCGCCGTAGATCCGGGTGGGGACGTGGAGGTTGCGTAACTCCTGCTCGAGCACGCGCGACTGGGCGTGGGTCCGGTAGAAGACGGCGATCTCCGTGGCTGGGACGCCGCGGTCGAGGAGGGCGGCGACGTCCCGTGCGACGAAGGCGGCTTCGTCGCGTTCGTCGAGGCATCGCACCACCCGGACCTTCTCGCCGTCCCCCGCCTCGCAGTAGAGGGTCTTGCCGAGCCGTCCGGCGTTCTTGGCGATGATCGCATCGGCGCAGCGCAGGATGTGCCCGGTACTGCGATAGTTCTGTTCGAGCCGGACCATCTTGGCGTCGGCGTGGCGCCGGGGAAACGACAGGATCTGCGCCACGTCGGCCCCGCGCCAGCCGTAGATGGCCTGATCGTCGTCGCCCACGACGCACAGCTCGGCGCCCTCGGCCAGCAGCTCCACCAGTTCGGCCTGGATGGGATTGGTGTCCTGGTACTCGTCGACGACGACGTGCAGGAACCGATGGCGAAGGCGTGCCAGGGGATCGAGATCGCCTAGCTGGCCGCCACCGGACGCTCCGCGGAGCAACTCCACCGGCAGCCGCAACAGATCGCCGAAGTCCACGGCCTCGGCCGCGGCGAGCCGCGCCTGGTAGGCGGCGTAGACCTCGGCGAAGGCCGCCGCCACCGGCTCGGGTAGATCGAGCCGGCCGGCCTGCTCCGGTCCCAATCCCCGTTGCTTGGCCCGGTCGACGTGGCCGAGCATGGCCCCGGGAGGATGGAACTTGGGGTCGTAGCCCGCGTCGCGGATGGCTCGGCGCATCACCTGGAGCTGGTCGTCCCGGTCGTAGATCGCAAAGCTCGACGAAAGCCCCATGCGGTCGGCGTGCCGCCGGAGGATCTTCGCACCGATGGCATGGAACGTCCCGACCCACATCTCGTCGAGGCCCGCCACGGCACCGCACAGTGCCGCGATGCGCCCTTGCATCTCCCGCGCTGCGCGGTTCGTGAAGGTCACCGCAAGGATCCGCCACGGGGGGATCCCCTCTTCGAGGAGGGAGGCGACGCGATGGGTGATGACGCGGGTCTTCCCCGTCCCTGCACCCGCGAGCACGATGAGCGGCGCACCGCGATGGGCGACGGCCTCGGCCTGGGCGGGGTTGAGCGCCACGCATTCCTCTTAGCAAGTGGTACCCTCCGGCGAAAGTGGCTCCTCCGGAAGACGCGCCGTCCGGTCCGACGGCCGCCGCGAGCGACGACCGACCGCCACGGCGGACGCGAGCCATGTGGATCTCGGCGGCGTGGCTTGCGGCCTGCGTCGCGGCCTTCCTGCTCGGTCGCGTGCGACTTGCGCCATCGAGTGCGCTCTTCGATCACCTACCGCCGCAACATCGCCCCGAGCCGGACGTGGCGTGGTTGATGGTCTTGCTGCCGACGGACGCCGCGTCCGACCTCGCCTACGCGGCCGAGGCGAGTCTGGTCGAGGCCTTCGACGCCGAACTCGCACCGCTGAGCCCCAGCCACGCCGAACTCGATGCCTTCGCCGACGGCCACCGCCTGTACTTCGCCGGCGAGGACGCGCTGGCGACCCTGGACGCCAAGACCACGCCACGAGCCATCGACCGCCACGTCGACGACCTCTACGCCATGCTCGGCTCCCCCATGTTCGGGGCGATCGCCGAGGACGTACGCAAGGACCCCTTGGGCATCGGCCGGACCTTGCCGACACCCTCGCCGTGGCTCGGCCGGATCCCCGACGTCGGGTTCACACGCCTTGGCAACTGGGTGTCGGCCGATGGCACGAAGCTCCTGTTGCGCCTGTCGTCGGCGGCACCTCCCGCCGAGATCGAACGCCGGGCCCGGGCCGTCCTCGAACCGTTCGAAGCACAGGCGTCCGTACTCGGACGCAACGCCCTGGAAGCCGCCGTGGCCGTCGGGATCGGCGGACGGGCCACCCGGATCCTCGCCATCGCCGCATGCATCTGGATCGCCGCCACGACGTTGACCCTCCGCCGCGCGCGCCCGGTGTTCGCCCTGGTGGCCTGCCTTTCGGGTACGGCCGTCGGACTCCTGCCGTGGGTGGGCGCCCTTGACCTGTGGAGCGTGCCGGCCCTGCTCTTCGCCATGGCCTTTGCCGCCGAGGCGGCCCTGCCGTCGTGGCGTCGCACGGGCGGGGGATGGACGGCCACGGCGATTCTGGCGGCGGCACCGTTGCCCTTGCTCCTTTCCTCCCATCCGGCCCTCCATGCCTTCGCGCTCCACTTCGCCTTGGCGTTCCTCGTCCTCGGGGCCTCCCTTCGCCTCGTCCTGCCCGCGCTGGCGGGACTTGCCGGCCGGGAGCCCGTATGGCCGCGCTCGGGATTCCGCGTGGCCCCCATGCCCCTGTTCGGCGTGCTGGCGGCCGGGGTGTTGCTCGCGGGGGGCGCCGTCGCCATGCGGCGGGCGAACCACGCGGAGCCCGATCGGCTCGCACGGTTGCGTGCCCCCACGGCGCGAGCGGAACGAGCCATGGCCACCACCTTCTTCGACCCCGACCGTTTGGTCCGCGCGACGGCGCGCGGGGCCTCGATGCGCGATGCCCTCGAAGAGGCGCGGCGCGACGCCGCCGTCCTCGAACGGCTCGTACCCGCGGAGGCCGACGCCCTGGTGTCGGCCGGTCGGCTCGTGGCGGCACCGGAGGACGAAGCCCGCCTGCGCGCACGGATCGACGACCTCCACCTGAAGGAACGCTTCGCGCGGCTGCGCACCGCCTTCGCCGAGCGAGGCTTTCCTCCGGAGGCCTTCGGCACCTTCTTCGCCCTGGCCGAGACCGCCGCGACGCCCCCGGCGCCGGAGGCCGTGCTCGACGGCCCCGTCGGCCGCTGGATCGAACGCATCGCCACCGTCGGCGACCAGGCTGCGGCGATCCCGAGCTACGTGCTGCTCTCCCCGGATCCCGCCATCGTCCCCGACCGCATCGTACGGGACGACGGCCGCCCCGTGCGCCTCGAGGGGCCGGCCATCGCGCGACGGACGGCACTCCGCCATTTCGACGATTGGCTGGGAATGACGGCCATCGCCAGCCTGTGGATTTCGTCCCTTCTCGTATGGTTCGGCACCCGTAGGCTCACGGTTGCCTTCGGAGCCGCCATCGCCGGGCTCGTCGCCCAGTCGGCGGTCCTCGGCTCCCTCGTCGCCATCGGCCTGCCCCTGGGCGTGCATCTCGTCCCCGCCCTCCTGCTCGCGGGGGCGGCCGCCGTGACGGCCGCGGCGCGGGCCATCGAGACGCGCGTGAACCAAGGGCGACTCGCCCCCGAGCTGCCCCTCATGACCAGCACCTTCCAGATCGGCGCGGGTCTGGCCCTCCTTGCCGGCGGCCAACCCCTGTGGGCCCACCAGGGCGCCGCCCTGGCCATCGGGGCGGCGGCCGCGTGGGGCGTCGGACTGTTCGTCGCACCTGGAATCCATCTGGTCCTGCTACGGATCCGGAGGCGAACGTGAGGCGTCCGATGCGACATCTGCTACTGGCGTGCGCCCTCGTCCCGTCGGCCCGCTTCGCCGTCGCCGCGCCGCCGCCCGATCGCACCCTGCGCCGCATCGAGAACCGCGTGCAGCTTTGGTCCACCCACGCCGACGGTACGAGGCCCCTGGCAGCGCGATTCGAACTCGTGCGGCACACGGCCCTGCTGCGCGAACCCTACCGCGCCACGGGATCCTTCTCCGCCGATCCGAGTGGAGCGATTGCATTCGTCGGCGACGACACCCGATGCGCGACGACTCGGATCTCGCCCGACGGCACCGTGTCCCTGGCTCTGCCGAGCGGCGGAACCCGCCCCATCGACGCCCCGTCCGCCCGATGGCTCGCGAACCTCCTGCGGCGTCTGTTCGTCCCGGCCGAGGAGACGCGGCAGGCCCTCGTCGGCAACGACCGCGTACGGATCCCGTCCGGGCGCGGCATGCGGCTCGAGTTCCGTCCCCCCGCGCCCGAGGACGCCCCCCACATCCGGGCGGTGACCGTGCATCTCGACCCCGTGGCCGGTCACGTGGCGCGGATCGACGTCTTCGAGGCCAGCGGCGACCGCGTCGAGATCCGCTTCCACGACGTGCGTCGCCCCGACCCGCAGCACGCCGGCCGACCGGATGCGGCCGGCGGAACGGCACGATGACGCGGCCAGGCGCCGTCGGCGGGGCGCCTCCGATCCCCGACGCCGCCGACCGGCCACGTCAGAGGGAGCGCATGTAGGCCGCGACCGCGGCGATCTCGGCCTCGGACAACTTCTTGCCGAAGGCCCGCATCTTGGTCCCCGGCACGCCGTCCCGGACGACCTCGACGATCTTCGCCGTGGTCCACGTGCGCTTCCACTCGGGGCGCGTGGCGTCCGCGATCCCGTGCTTGCGTCCCATGGTCGTTCGGGCGCGCCCGTCGGCGCCGTGGCACGTCTTGCACTTCTTCGACCACACGGTCCTGCCGAGGTCGAGATCGGGCGTGGTGGCGGGCGCCCGTTCGTCCGCCCCGCGCTCCGGGCCGCGCCTCCTCGGCCTCTCCGACGCGGGCCGTTGCGACGGGCGTTCGGCCCCCGCACCGTCGCGTGGAGCCTCGGGCGCCTCGCCCACGGCTCCGGACCCACTGCCACGCTCCCGTGCGACGGCCTCGGGCGTCTCGCCCGGGGCCGCCCCGGTGTCGGCCTGCCCGGCACGGCCGGAATCCTCCGAGCGATTTGCGCCGCCTGCGTCGGGGCGACGGGTCGGCGAAGCCGCCCCCGTCGTCCCGGCCGGCAGATCCTCCTTGCCGTCCCAGACGGGGGTCTGCTGCCGGGGACATGCGGTCAAGCCGGCCACGACCGCAAACGTTGCGAGGTAGCGCCCGGTCACCGTCATGGGACGCGGATCCTAGCAGGACGACCACCCCTCGGGCACACCGGCGTGGCGAAGCCGAGGTGGCACCATGTCCCGGAGGTCTACCGCCTCCACCTCGCGAGACGTCCGGGACGCGGTGATAGACTGCGCGGCCGTGACCTCGGCCAGCCAGTCCTCGGCCCTCGACGACGCCCGCGGCGCGGGCTCGGCGGCCCTCGCGAAGGTGCCGGAGGAACTCGACCTCGAGCCCGTCGAGGGGCTCCCGCGGCTCGTGGGGCGCAGGCTCCACCGGCTGCTCTTTCGTGCGATCAGCATGATCGAGCAGCCCAACGAGACCCTCGCCGAGCCCATCACCCCGACGCGGGGATGGTTCCGGCGGGACCGCCATCGCCATCCCGTCGTCGACCCGAACACCTACCGCCTCACGGTGAACGGGGTGGCCCGTCCGCGCACCTTCAGCCTCGACGAATTGCGGGCACTCCCTTGGACCGAGCGCATCACGGTCATGGAGTGCGCGGGCAACGGCAATCACTGGATGGGCACGTGCGGCCTGGTGGCCCAGGGGCGCTTTCGCGGTCCGTCCCTGGCGACGATCCTGGAGGCCTGTGGAGGCCCCGGGACCTCCACCCACTTCGCCTTCCACGGTCTCGATCCCATGCGCCCCCTTCGGCCGGGCTACCACTACGGACTTTCCCTCGAAGAACTCCTCGGCGCCGGGGCCATCGTGGCCCTCGAACTCAACGGCGAGCCCCTGCCCCGCCCGCGGGGCTTTCCGGCGCGCCTTGTGGTGCCGGGCATCTACTCCATGTCCCACGTCAAGTGGCTCGGGCGCATCGAGGGCCTCGACCGGCCCCACCGCGGGTTCTGGAACCGCCACGTGTTCGTCAACAAGCGACGCCGCGGGCGACGATGGGTCAAGGAGGAGGCCCGCTGGATCGGACTCAAGAGCGCGATCACCCGATGCCTGCGCGACCAGGACGGTTGGATGCTGCACGGTTTCGCCTGGGGCGGCGGCGCCCCGGTCGCGCAGGTCGAGGTCACCTTCGACGGCGGCACCACGTGGCATCGAGCCGAAGTGCTCGGTCCGACCGACTACCTCGACGATCCCCCCGACGACCCGGAGGCCCTGCGCTACGCGTGGTCCGTGTTCCGGATCCCCTGGCGGCCGGAGCGGCCGGGACGCTACCGACTCGGTTCGCGCGCCACGGCGGCCGACGGACGCGTCCAGCCCCTCGAACGCGATCCGGACCTGCGGGGCCACTTCGACGTGGTGCACGTCAAATGGCGTGACGTCACGGTTCCGTGACCGCCGCATCACGCCCGCCACTTCCGGCGTGACGTGCGACCGCAAGATCGGTCTGCTCGACGCACAGGACGTCGACGCCGTCGGGGAGCCCGACGCAGATCCGGCACGGGCACGGTGCGCCCGTTTCGTGCGCGGGGCCGTCCCGCACGATGGCGGCGGGAACTTCGGTCACGACGAAGTACCGTGGCGTTCGGCCCTGCACGCGCAGGACGTGGGTGACGGCCGTGGCACCGGTAACGGCGCCTGCGGCGGACGAAGGATGCGAAACGGAAGCGGCGGCGGCGGTTTCGATGGACATGGCGACCTGGGTCCTTTCTCGTGGTGTCCTCTCCGTCGGCCGGCACGACCGACCGTTGCGTCCGCAGGCCGAACGCGACGCGGAGACGCCAAGGCGATGGACCGTCGCGGGCTGGTAGACTTCGAAGGTCATGCTGCGGCATCGACGCATCGGCCCCATCGTCCTCGCCTTCGCAGCCGGCTGGACCGGCCTGGCGCTCCACCTCGCCGCATGCGAGCCGTCCCCGTCCGACGCCGAAGTCGATGCAGCGATCCGTGACAAATGCGCCCACGCGGCGGCCTGCGACGTCCTCGGTTCCGGCGAGGACGAGGAAAGCTGCGTAGAGACGCGCCACGACCTGTACGACGCGTTGGATCGAGACTGCCGTCCGGCTCAGGTCCGACTGTGGCGGTGTCTTTCGGAGCTATCGTGCACGATGCTGGCCAACACCTACGTGCGGGACACCCGCTGCGTGGACGCCTACGACGACGTCGTGGACGCAGGCTGCATCCCCGACGTGTGTCTACCGACGGCACCATAGACCGGCCGCGGTCCGCCATCCACCGTCCGCCCGCCGCAAGGCCGCATCGCCGTTCGCCGTTCGCCATCGCCGTTCGCCGGCCGCCGTCCCCCAGCCACCGTCCGTCGGCCACCGTTCGCCGTACGCCGCCCGCCGCGCACCGCCGGGCCGCGTCGCCGTTCGCCGCCCGCCGTCCGCCGTCCGCCCGCCCCCTGGTACCATGGGCTGCCGTGCGTCCCGCCCGCATCCCCGGCGTGCTCCTGCTCGCGGCCGCCGTCGCCGCTCCGGTTCCCGCACGGGGGGCGCAGGATCCGCCGCCGGCGCCTCGTCCGTTCCGCCGGGGCGCGGTGATGCCGAGCTTCGGGCTCGGCGGCGGCTTCACCCGGGACTTCGGCACCCTGCAGATCGCTGCTGCGGCCACCTATTTCGTCTGGCACGGCCTCGGCCTCGGGCTCTCGGTGTCGGACACCGTGTTCTTCTACGGTCGCTCCTTCAAGGAATCGTACCCGGGGATCGAGAAGCAGACGGCGACCAACATCTTCGAGGTCATGCCGTCGCTCTTGTGGATCTTCGTCCCGCGCCCGCGTTTCTCCCCGTACGTGCAAGGCGGTGTCGGCCCGGTGTTCTTCAACCACGGGGGGGGCGTCCACGGAAGGTGGCGCGCCGGTGCCGGCGCGTACGTCGGTCTGGGGGGCACGGCCTTCCTCGCCCTCGGCGTATCGTTCACCAGCATGTTCCCCCAGGCCCGCTGCCGTCGGGCCTTCGAGTACGAGGACCCCGCCGGCCAGCGGCTCGCCGTGTTCGGCACGAGTCCGTGCGCCTTCGCCTGGGGCCCCGTGCTCTCGCTCGGTTTTGCGTTCGGCGGGAGGGACGACGGACCACCGCCGCGACGCACCCGATCGCGAAGACGCTCGCGGAACGAGGCTCGTCCCCCGCCGGCCGACCCGGCCCCCCCAC